>JBDKGC010000017.1:0-15207 GCA_039798385.1 Bacillota bacterium | reverse complement strand
CTATGCTCACTATGCTCACTCCAGGCCATTGTCTTCTGGCATTTATTACACTGTAGCGCAAATTCCCATTTTTTTGCTGTACATGTTGGTTGATGACCCCGCCTATGCGATATGGCTAACACGCAACAAGTTTCACCGGTTGGTGCTGTAACGTGCGCTATATTTTCGGTGCAAGATTTGCATATCTGTTGCCATTTTTTCCAGTTACCGTTTTGATATTCATGATGATGGTTTTCACATGCTTTAAAGCCTGCTGGAACTGTTGGCGTTAGAAAAGAGGGCTGTGGCATCTGGTAACGATCGCGATCATCGCGATTTGGTCTGTCATCTAATCTGGTTTGAGGTGGTTTTTTTCTTGGTTCATCATACCTGTCACCTTGTTCTTCTTCTGATTTTCTTTTAGGTGAGCGGGAACGATCTCGAGCTTTTGTTTGCTCTCTAACAGCCAAGGTAAAACTATGATAGGGGTGTTGTGGTGCATATGATTTTGGATAATCAGCGGCTTGTGATCCTTGGTAGGTCAAAAGTAATCCAAGAAAAAAACAGATTATATTTTTCATGTTAATATTTCTCCTTTTTTTTATTTTACATTTCACACAAGCATGTCACCCGCGCTTATTAACTATATTATACCAAAGAATAAAGCGGTTATCAAATATAGAGGCATGTCTTTTGTTAATGGGGTTGTGGCACGCTAAGCGTTATAGCCCCATTGACATTCCGGCTGGTAGATGATATTTTCAGAATGAATTAATTTAAGTATAGGAGTGTTAGGATGAGTTTGGTGGAACCGGGTGCAATTGTTACAGGAGAGGTGGTAGCGGTTAAGAGTTTTGGGGCCTTTGTGAAGTTAGATACTGGTGAGACAGGGCTGGTACACATTTCACAGTTATCAACAGGGTACACCTCGCAAGTGGAAGATATTTTAAAAATAGGTGATAAGGTAACGGCGAAAGTGCTGAAGAGGGATCAAGAAGGAAAAATTTCGTTGTCAATTAAAGCGCTTAAGCAAGAAGAGAACACAACTATTAAGGCCGCCGGAGCTGCACGTTCTAATACTAAAAGCACTAATTTTGAACAGCTTATGAAAAAATGGCAGCAGAGCAGTGAGGAAAGATTAAGCACGTTAGCTGCAAAGCAGAAGAAAGGTAAATAAGTAAAATTATTATAGCTTTTTTAAACTATATAAAATAAAATTATTTTTCCAAGCGCTTGTTCAGGTATAAATTTATACATTGGCAAATAAATCCTATATGTATGAACGTGGGAGTTGTCAATAGGAGGATATATGCTAGAAAAGTCGTTAGAGGATACGTATCAGCTTGGGGTTACAGATTTCAAGCCTTTATCTTTACTAAAGGAACAAGGAGAGTTTGATTGTTCTTTAAAAGGACTAGGGTTAACAGAAGTTGATGCTAAGGAGTTATTGAATCGCATGGTCTTTACAAGGACCTGGGATAAGCTAGCGATGAACTTAGCACGCCAAGGACGGCTTGGATTTTATGCCCCCGTTACTGGGCAAGAGGCAAGTATAATTGGCACTAGTTATGGACTTTTAAAGAATGATTGGGTTGTGCCAGGCTATCGTGACATTCCGCAATGTTATTTTCATGGTTATCCTTTGTATCAGGCTTTTTTGTGGTCGCGTGGCGAGCAGCATGGTGGGGAAATTCCACCAGATGTAAACATGTTAATCCCGCAGATTATTATTGGCGCCCAGTATGTGCAGGCGGTTGGGATAGCGATGGGGCTTCAAAAGCGTAAGAAAAAAAATGTGGTAATTACATATACAGGTGATGGTGGGAGCTCAGAGGGCGACTTTTATGAGGCTCTTAACATGGCTGGTGTCTATCAGTTGCCCGTCATCTTTGTAGTGCAGAATAATGGTTATGCTATTTCCACACCGCGCAAGTTGCAGACCAGTGCGCAAACTATTGCCCAAAAAGGATTGGCGGCAGGCATCTATAGTGCCCAAGTAGATGGTATGGATGTTTTGGCGGTTTATAAAGTTACGAGTGAAGCTATTGAACGAGCACGTACTGGTTTGGGTCCGACCTTGATAGAAGCTTTAACATACCGCATGGAACCCCATTCTATGTCTGGTGATGATCCTGGTCGTTACCGTTCTTTGGAGGAAGTAGATAGTTGGAGGTCAAAAGACCCTTTAAACCGGATGCGGCAATATCTAACGGAACAGAACCTGTGGTCGCCGGAGTTAGAGCAAGAACAAATTGCCAGAGCTGAGCAAGAAGTAAAAGAGGCGATTACAAAAGCTGAGAAGTATCCGTTGTCTAATATACCGGCCTTGATCGATACCGTCTATCAAGTGACTCCTCCCGGACTTATTCAACAAAAAGCATGGTTTAAACAGAAGGGGGGCGTTTAAATGGCTGAGATGACGATGGTCAAGGCTTTAAATAGTGCGCTGCGTTCGGAGCTGCTGCTAGACCCCGACTTATTAGTCTTTGGGGAAGATGTGGGTGTAAATGGCGGTGTTTTTCGTGTTACTGATGCCTTGCAGCAAGAGTTCGGTGTAGAGCGTGTTTTTGACACGCCGCTTGCGGAATCGGCAATCTGTGGTTTAGCGTTGGGCTTAGGTGTTCAAGGCTTTCGGACGGTAGCTGAAATTCAATTTATTGGTTTTATTTTAGAAGCACTTGATTCTATTTTGGTGCAAGTACCACGTTTGCGTTATCGTTCTAAGGGCCGCTTTCATGCTCCGCTTACATTTCGCGCTCCGTTTGGCGCTGGGGTTAAACCACCAGAATTGCATGGGGATAGTTTAGAAGGGTTGTTGGTTCAGGCACCAGGGCTTAAGGTAGTTGTGCCATCGACGCCTTATGAAGCAAAAGGTTTGCTTACGGCTGCGATTCGGGACGATGATCCCGTTTTCTTTTTAGAACACTTGAAACTTTATTTTTCCTTAAAGGAAGAGGTTCCGGAAGAAGCATATACTTTGCCGCTTGGTAAGGCACGCTATGCTCGGGAGGGTACTGATCTTAGTATTATTACCTATGGTGCAATGGTGCATACGGCGCTAGCTGCGGCCAACAAGTTAAAAGAACAGCAGGTTGAGACCGAAGTTCTCGATTTACGTACGCTTAACCCTTTAGATACGGAGAGTATTTTGGCGACAGCGACAAAGACTGGACGAGTCATGGTTTTGCAAGAGGCTTGTCGTTCATTCGGGGTGGCAGCTGAGGTTGTAGCCCAGATAAACGAGGGCGCTTTATTAAAGCTGGAAGCACCAGTCGTGCGGATCACCAGTCCTGATACACCGCTTGCTTTTCCACTGCTTGAAGAGAAGTGGCTACCGAGTGTTGAACGCGTACTAGAAGGTGCACAAAGATTACTTAATTTTTAAGGGGTTATGTTATGTATTTGTTTAAACTACCTGCTGTAGGCGAAGGACTTGCTGAAGCGGAGATAGTTCGTGTTTTAGTTCAAGCAGGCGACTGGATTGAAGAATACGCACCTTTTTGTGAAATACAGACGGATAAGGCTGTTGTTGAGGTTCCGTCCCCCGTAAGTGGAAAAATTAGCAAGCTCTGTATAACAGCAGGAGATAAAGTGCCGATTGGTACCGTTTTAGCTCATATCGAGACAGCCCAGGTTAATAAGGAGTTAGCTGATAAAGAACAAGTTTTGGATCGAGCAGTTGCAGAAAAAAAACAAATAGACCGAAGTGTTAAAGAACCTATTTCTCTAGCGCATGATAATGTTTTGGCAATGCCTGCAGTCCGTAAACATGCCAGGGCTTTAGGTATCGATCTCAAACAAGTGACTGGTTCGGGTAAAAATGGACGAATTTTGTTAGATGATTTAGAACAATTAAAGGCGCCTGCGCCTGCTACTGTTTTACCAACCGAGCGCCAAAAGGAACAAGCTTTGACAGGTATTAGACGAATAATTGCAGAAAAGATGACACATAGTTATACGACTATTCCACATGTAACGATGGTTGATGAAGTTGATGTCGAAGAGTTAATAAAAATACGCAAAATTTATCAAGAGAAATATAGAACCGCTGCATTTAAAATGACATATTTACCTTTTTTTATTAAAAGTGTAATTTGTGCCTTGCAAGCTTACCCTGAGTTCAATGCCTCAATTGATGTTGACAAGAAACTTGTAACTTTAAAAGATGGGTATCATATCGGTATAGCTGCTGCTACGCAGCAAGGAGTTGTGGTTCCCGTCTTACATAATGCCCAAAACTTTGGTGTGGGTGAGCTTGCAAAAACTATTGCTAGCAAGACAGCGGCAGCACGTGCGGGTAAACTAAGCCTTCAGGATCAAACTGGAGGCACCTTTACTATTTCAAGTTTAGGACCGCAAGGCCCACAGTTTTTCACACCATTGATTAATTATCCGGAAGTGGCAATTTTAGGGATCGGGAGAATGATAAAAAAACCAGTGGTTTATCAAGAAGAGGTTGCAATTCGGACTACTTGTTACCTCTCACTTAGCTTTGATCATCGTCTTATCGATGGTGACTTGGCTACTAAATTTTTAGTTAAATTAAAAAAACAGTTAGAAGAGCCTGTTTTATTAGTATTGGAGGAATAGAGCGATGGTGGTAGGTGATTTGTCTAAACAAGCTGACCTTGTGGTTATTGGTGCAGGCCCTGGCGGATATGTAGCAGCAGCACGGGCTTCGCAGCTAGGGCGCAAGGTACTACTTATTGAAAAGGATAGTTTAGGTGGGGTTTGTTTACATCAAGGGTGCATTCCTTCCAAGGTTTTAATTAATGCCGCGGATCGTTTTTTTGAATTAAAACATTTACAGCAAATGGGGATCGAGGTTTCTTCGGCTAAGTTAAATTTAGCCAAGCTTCTTCAGTATAAAGACGGTGTTATCAGCAAACTTCATGCTGGGGTAAAAGGTTTAATGCAGAGTGCACGTGTTGAGCTGGCGCAAGGTACGGCTTATTTTACAGATACACATAAGATTCGTGTTATTCCAGATAATAATTCTTTGCCGCCTACTTCATATACTTTTAAACATGCTATTGTTGCAGCTGGGTCAACAGAACGTGTCTTACCATCTTTAAGGGTTGATGGGCAGAAGATCATTTCGGCGCAAGGTGCACTCGCTCCAGCAGTACTCCCCAAGACGTTAGTAATTGTAGGGGGAGGGTATATAGGAATTGAGCTAGGCACTGTTTATGCCAAGCTTGGCGCTAAAGTTACAGTTTTAGAAGCTTCCCATCAAATTTTACCTGGTGTCGAAGCTGATTTAGTTAACCCGATACTAAAACGTTTTAATGACCTAGGTGTAACAGTTAAAACAAAGGCGCTTGTTACAAAAGCGTGTATTATAGATGACAAGGTGCAGGTAGCACTAGAGATCGCTGGAGTACAAGAAGA
Organism: Bacillota bacterium; assembly: GCA_039798385.1. Lineage (GTDB taxonomy): Bacteria > Bacillota > Bacilli > Thermoactinomycetales > Thermoactinomycetaceae > JBDKGC01. The sequence goes on along the minus strand of JBDKGC010000017.1, from coordinate 9,837 downwards.
ACTAAACAGTGAGCAGTGCATGGTAGCGGTTGGTAGAGTGCCAAATACAGCGGAGTTAGGGCTTAGTTCCATAGGTGTAGAGCTTGATAAAAGTGGGTTTATTAAAACGAATGTGAGCTGTAGAACTAACCTGCCACATATTTATGCTATTGGAGACTGCGCTGATGGCGGACCAATGTTAGCACATAAAGCTAGTTATGAAGGGCGGATTGCAGCAGAAGCTAGTGCTGGTGAGGCTAGTACCCGTGATTTCCAAGCAATGCCGGCCGTCATTTTTTCTGACCCGGAAGTGGCCTATGCCGGTTTAACGCGCGAGGAGGCTCAACAAAAAGGACTTCAGGTTATTGAAAGTAAGGTTCCGTTTGCCTATAATGGCCGGGCGTATACCTTGAATGCAATTGAAGGATTTGTAAGATTAGTTGCGCTGGCTAGTACTAAAAGGTTAATCGGGGCGCAAGTGGTGGGGGTACATGCGGCAGAGTTAATAGCTGAACTTACTTTAGCAATCGAGCTAGGTGCCACAGCGGAAGATATTAGTCTAACTATTCATGCGCACCCGACGTTAAGCGAGTTATTGCAGGAAGCGGCACATGAATTGTTTTAAAATCATTAAGCGCAATAGACAGCAAAAGAATAGATTCCGGTACTACCTGGTGTTCCTTCAATAAAAAGGTTTGAAATAGGCCCTGTACATACGTCAGCAGAGCAACCTTGTCCACCTGGAATACAGATTAAACCGTCAATAGGTAGTCCATCTATTAAGACGCTCATAGGCTTGAGGCTGTTATTGTTAATGCAGATCTCTAAATAATATTTATCTTGCGGGCAGGCATGGGGTACGTTGCCGATCGGGAAATCAAAACGTCCTTGTGCGTCAAGCGTAAATTTGTTTTCGCTAGAATAAAAAGCGTCAAAACATCTGCAGTAGCAAGTATCATGGCCTGATAAACAGATGCTGCTAGTTGTGTTTTGGCAGTTTTCTTTGGTAACGTTTCTGTCACAGTCTAGAAAGGTGCAGTGCTTGCAGTTTGGGCAACAACAATAGCGTCCAAAAAAAATAACCTTTTTTTCCATAAACAATGCTCCTTAATCTTTAGGTTACAACCGCTGTTTTAGGTGCATGTGCAAACCAACATTTATTTAAAAATTTTATTTGTTTTATATCTTTATCTTTAAAAGCCTGAGTTAATTGTCTTTTTAACCATTTAGGCATGTCGTTTAACAATTTTTCACTGCTCCTTTTAACCTTTTTAGTTAGTTTATGATAAGGATAGGTTTTAGGTGAGCATGTGCGTAGCCCAAATTAAGCTTGCTAATATAATAAAAAAAGCGCCTAAATTAAAGGCGCTAATTGTTGTTCTGTTTTTATCTCGTTGTAGGGCAACTTAGATCGATGCAGAAGCTTCCGCCGGCTGCGTCAGTATCTCTGCCTGTTACTTGAATTTGTACGTTAGCTACTTCGGTTAATTTCACAGTACTACATTCACCTGGTTTTACAATTAATACTGTTGTTTCATCTGCAACAACCACGATATTACCAGTACTACTTTGATCGTTTCTTATAGTTAATTGACCACTTGGTTTTGCGCATTGCGTTAGAGTACTATCATAAATAACTTTAGGTGTTCCAGTTACTACATTGAAAACATCTTGTACTTTATAACTTCCTTTGACATTGCGGCAAGAACATTTATAGCATGAACAGCTATTATCATCACTATCTCTACAAGAGCAAACATTACCACAATTGTTGAAAACGCAAGTATAAGGATAGTATGGATAAAAATTACTTGAACATCCACAGCTTCTTGAACAATAACTCAAGGTTTGGTTCCTCCTTATGTTTAAACTCTGTACATAGTATGAAGGCTTGGCTCAAAATGCTTGTACAATTTTACGATTTTTAAAGAAAACCACGCTTGACCACATAGCGGTTGATATGATATATTTTAAAATAAGTTGTAAACTAAGAGTTGAGCTTTGCGGGTGTGGCGGAATTTGGCAGACGCACTAGATTTAGGTTCTAGCGCATTTTTGCGTGGGGGTTCAAGTCCCTCCACCCGCACCAAATTTAATTAGCACAAGATGATAGAGCGGTCGTGGTGGAACTGGCAGACACGCTATCTTGAGGGGGTAGTGGCTTAACAGCTGTGCGAGTTCGAGTCTCGCCGACCGCACCACAGGGAATATGCGGGTGTAGTTCAATGGTAGAACATTGGCCTTCCAAGCCAAATGCGTGGGTTCGATTCCCATCACCCGCTCCAGAGAAGAAAGAGTAGTTAAGTTCAGGCTACTCTATTGTTATATTTAAGGGGTAAGGGAGTTTTAGTTTGTCTAGTAAAAAAAAGGAGCTTATCCTTGCTAATACTAACGCTACAGCTGCTTTAGCTCGTGCTATTGCTGATTTGCTGGAACCTGGAGATGTCGTAGCTTTAGATGGACCGCTTGGAGCAGGCAAAACTTTTGTAGCACAAAGAATAGCCGCGCGTTTAGGTGTAAAAGAGATTGTTACTAGTCCGACATTCTTATTAATAAAAGAATATAATGGTCGTTGGCCGATCTATCATATTGATGCTTATCGAATTCCTCCAAGTGAGCAGGGTTTCTTTTTAGAGGAATATTTTTATGGAGAAGGAGTCTCTATTGTGGAATGGGCTACTAGAATAGTACATATTTTGCCAAAAGGGACCATATATATTAAAATGGAGGTTTTATCCAACAGTTCACGTTTGGCAACCATCGCTACACAAAAACCAAATGTACTGCCCTGTATAACCGCTTGGGAGAGTACTTTATGAGTACAATCTTAGCTTTAGATACCTGTAGCCAAAGTATGAGCATAGCCTTAATGGAAGAGAGTAACTTATTAGCTGAAAGTACCCTCCGAGTAGGCAAGAATCACTCTCTTTATATCGTGGAGACGCTCGCAAAAATGATGACGGATTTATCTATCGGGTTAGAACAAATAAAGGCCCTAGGTGTAACAAAAGGTCCGGGATCGTATACGGGAACAAGAATAGCTGTTACAGTCGCTAAAACGATAGCGTTTGCCTGCAAAGTACCGCTTTATAGTAGTTCGAGCTTACGTCTTTTGGCAATGAATGGCTATTACTTTCCTGGATTGGTTTTATCTTGTTTTGATGCCCGAGGCGAACGTCTATATGCCGCACTGTACCAGCAAAACTTAACAAAAGAAGTATTATCAGAGAAGGTTTATCCTATAGCAGAGCTTATAGCATATATAGCCCCTTTGCGGGAATCAATTTTGGTTTTAGGTGAACTACCAGACAAGCTAATAACTCTTTTTAAGAAAGAGTTAGGAAGCAAGATTTTGTTTGGTGCAGGTGCAGATAATAAAACGCATGCGAGTAGGTTGGCGCAACTTACGGCGGAACAGATAATGCAGGCTGTAGTCCCGGAACTATTGGATTTTGCACCAATTTATATGTAGTAGGTTAATTCAACCTGATCGGAAGAAGTGTTAACAAATGGCGTACGAAATACAGTATCGGCCAATGAGGCTTAGTGATATCTACTGGATAACGGAACTGGATCGATTGTCCTTTCCTGATCCCTGGCCGGCCAGTGCCTTTCAAAATGAGCTTTTGCATAATCAGCAGGCGTACTATGTAGTGGCCTTGCTTAAAAATCAACTAATTGGCTATTATGGTTGTTGGATTAAACCTGACGAGATTCATATTACAAATTTGGCTGTGCATCCATACTACCGAGGCTTAGGGTTGGGAACAGAATTAATTAAGCAAATTTTTACTTTGGCTAGTATGCTTAATAAACCTTCAGTTATTTTGGAAGTAAGGGTTTCAAATTTGGGTGCACAAAAACTTTATTATCGAATGGGGTTTATGCAAGAAGGCCGGCGAGTGGGCTATTATCTAAATGATGGAGAAGATGCTCTAATTATGCGGCGCAAGATTGCAGTGGCTAATAAAGTAGTTTCATAATACGTAGGGTATGTTGTTTTAGTATTTAAAAAACCCACCGAAAGGTGGTTTTTTTATATCATAAAAACAGGTAGCACTTCATATGATAATACATAGTTAAAACAAATTTGTTATAGAAAGGAATATTATATGAGTCAATTTCATTATGGGCCAGCCCCTTTGCAGATAAGCTGGGATGCAGGTAAGGACCCTTATAATTTTTCAACAAACACGCATGCTTTTTTAGTAGACAAAGCAGTACAGTTAATAAAACCTTTGGTATACAGTGATGTTAGTATTAATCCAAAAGTTTACAAGCTTACTTTTGAGACTAATGCACCTAAGCTGGCAGATGGTTTACGTGATGCGGATGAAAAATTAAAAAAAGGGTATTTACAAGCCTTTGCCGGACACTTTTTTGATCCAGATAATCCCGATAGCAGTATTTTAGATAAGATGTCGACAGTTATGCAATCGATCTATAGAGCATTGCAGTATGTAAACGGGAAGATAGTTCCTGCCAGTGTTAATGCTTATGAGTACTTTATTTTAGCAACTAGGTATTGGACGCTATGTAATTATCCTGAAGCAGCTAATGCGCTTGGTTTTTCTTTGCACTTTTTAGCTGATATTGGTATGCCAATGCATGCTTCGTTATTTACAGCATTCGACCCTCCTATAGATTTTCACCCGCATGTCGAGATAATGGCCAAAAATTTTCATTCTGATGTTATATTATCCCCTGATGAAATTACAAACTATAAGAGCCAGTGGCCTGATTTAAAAGCACTTGCAACTACTGACCCAAAGCTGCAAAAAAAGGTTCTATTAGAACAGTATATGGTTCCCTTTGGTAGAATATCAAAAAAACTAAATGAGCAAATTGTTGACAGGGCCGTTTTGGAGCGATATCAGTATGTAATGTCGCAGCCTCCAGGTATGAGAGATCATATGATATGGGGCAATGCAATTAAAGCACCGCTTGTCGAAGCGATGAAGGTATCAGTTATCTATTTAGCGGGATGGATTTATTTATGGTGTGCCAGTTTTCCTTATCCGCGGATTGCTAATTTATCTGGTGGTTTTAGTACTTTTAAACCAGCCTAAACCTGCTTGTCTTCCTAATACAAAAACTAAGGAGTGGTAAAAGTGTATAAAGGTTTTTACGATAAAAATTTAACCATATCTGCTACTCAAGATCCATTTCATCCTGAATTGGGAGAATGGTTAGCGTTTCTTCATACTGCAAACTGGAGTACTGCTGGGGCTGCTATTAAACATACAATGGAGCAGGCCAAAAGTTGGACTAAAGATGTGGCCAATGAAATAGCAGAAGGAACAACAGGACTTATTACGAAAGCATTTGAATTTCTGCCTGATTCATGGCAGGAAAGTATTAATGCCATGCTTGGAGAGGAGATACCAACGGATCAAGTTGAAAAAGGGTTAACTGGTTTTAGTGGAGCGGTAGACAATTTATATTATTTAATGTTGCCTGAAAGTATACAAAATAGATTTATATATAAGGCTGATATAATTCAGGGCATAACAGCTTTATTATATATCATGTCTGCAAATATAGTGTTAATGGGTAGAAAATTAGATAGCACATTAAAAAAAGATCGTTTAGCTAGTGCCGATGAATTAAGACGTAATATAGCTAATTTTCATAATGTGCAAAAACCATGTCTATATTATCTAACACTAAATGTTAAGAAGGGTTTGTATCTATTTTTTAGTTCGCAGCTTGAAAATGTTTTGAGTGGGTTAAGTCAGTTAAGTAACTATCTGCAAGATATAGAAGCCCAAATATCTCGAGGACAAGAAACTGCAAACATTGCTCAACTATTGTTTAACTTATTTCAGGGGCTAGGTATTACAATTCCTGGTGTGGATCAAACTTTTATAGAGATGTATGGTCAGCCTGTGCCAAAGGTCCTAAAAGAGGAGCAGAGTCCTCGTAGTCCACAGTCTAGTATCCCTGGCTTCTCTGATGAAGGGTCTTCCATCGAAAGTTTTAGCCCTCGTCCCCCCCAAACTATAGACCTATTTAGTTCATTTGGATCCTCAATTGCTCCATCTAGTCCTCAATCCTCTAGCTCTCCCGTTGGTTTATTGAGTCCCGGAGCAGCAATACCTTGGCCAGCATCGTGGCCTAGTGGTGGTAGTGATGATGATTTCTTTCAGACAGTTCCAACCAGTTCAGCTAGTTCTCTAACCTGGGAAGAGTTACGAAGAAGAGCGGGGTTACAGTAAAATATAGTCTGCTGGAGTTTTGGCTAAGTAGTATTCCTAAAAAGCGGTGTACTACTTAAATACATAGAGTACCCACACTTAGCAAATGCAATTATTTATCATAAGCATCACTTGAGTTTAGTAGCACATTTGTAATAAACTTACATTAGCTTTACTTTGGTTATTTAATAAAGATGAAAAGGGAGTAAATGACAGTTAACAAGTTGGACGAACTTATAATATTAGGAATAGAAACTAGTTGTGACGAAACAGCCGTGGCAATAGTACGTGGAACAAACGAAGTTTTAGCTAATGTTATAGCAACGCAGGAAGAGATACATCAACGCTTTGGGGGTATTGTACCAGAGCTGGCATCGAGGCAACATGTTAAACAGATCACACTTCTTTTGCAGAGAGCCTTACAGGAAGCTGGGCTTAAGTTAGATGCTTTAGATGCAATAGCAGTTACACAAGGCCCGGGATTAGTTGGAGCATTGCTGATTGGTGTTATGGCTGCTAAAACTCTTTCTTGGGTAACTGGTTTACCATTAATTGGTGTGCAACATTTAGCAGGACATATCTATGCCAATCATTTAAAAGAACCTTTAACTTTTCCACTAGTCGCTTTAATTGTTTCGGGTGGTCATACTGAGTTAATTTATATGAGAGAACACCTTGCTTTTAAGCGGTTAGGAGGTACATTAGATGACGCTGTTGGAGAAGCATTTGATAAAGTGGCGCGTTTGCTTGGATTACCCTATCCTGGTGGTCCATCCTTAGAAAAGTTGGCGGAGCAAGGTTGCGAAAATTATAAATTACCACGTGCATGGTTAGGTAAGGATTCATTAGATTTTAGCTTTAGTGGTTTAAAGTCGTCTGTAATGAATCTTTTGCGAACAGAAGATTGTATTAAGGAGGATGTCGCTGCTAGTTTTCAAGCAGCTGCCATTGAAGTTTTAGTAGAGAAAAGTATTTCTGCTATTAAAGAGACTGGTGCCAAGAACTTAGTGCTAGCTGGAGGTGTTGCAGCAAATAAAAAGCTGCGCCACGCTTTACGTAAACGAGCGCAAATAGAAGGGGTTAAGTTAAGTTTGCCACAGCTCTCTTTATGTACTGATAATGCGGTCATGATAGCAACCGTTGGGACTTTTTTACTAGCCAAGGGAGAAGTGTCTGACCTTAGGATGAATGTGGAACCTAATTTAAAACTGAGCTTTTAATATTATATCTCTTCTTCAAATAGTGCATTTTCGAACAACTTAGAAATTTGTTGCAGCATATACTTTAGCACTTGGTAGCTCTAAGTGTGATAATCTTCATTTAATACTACATCTTTAAACAGAAGTTTATCGGAGTCTTAGTGAATTTGACAAGAAAATGCTTATTCTATACAATTTTATATAGGTTCTTTAGTTAAGATATGCTAACATACTATTAGTAAGGTTTGGTGATTAAGTTTGAAGATAAGAAGCGTGATAGGGTTATGTGTTGTACTGGTAGCTAGTCTGTTATCCGGTTGTACTTTTTTTGAGCAAAAAAATCCGGTAGTCTGTGCAAAGATGCAAGAAAAAGATGTTGCACGTGTTCATGCGATTGGTACTACTGCTTTTAAACGGACACCAGGAGATATGTTGGAGCAGAAGGATTTGAAAGCGCAAGTATCTGCCCCAAAGACAAAAATTATAGTTGCTAAGGATGGTGACAAAATCATTGGCTACTGTATTATAGATATGGCCTATAAAGGGGAGCTCGGTCATGCTCATATTACAAATATTGCCGTTGATCCCTCCAGTCAAAGGCACGGTGTAGGTACGGCGTTAATAAAACAGACTATTACAGATGCTGCAAAGCAAAACTGTAACTATCTCACTTTATATGTAAGAAGTAGCAATGAACCTGCGAAAGGACTTTATTATAAAATGGGATTTGGAGAGGCTGGTCGGATTAAAGACTATTACTCATTGCCTAAGGAAGACGCTCTGTATTTAGGTCAAAGTTTAGCTGCTGCAAACAAAAAGGGAGCTTAAAAAAAGGTATAGTTTAAGTTATTAAAGTTCTGTTTTTTAGCAGAGCTTTTTTATGTTCTAATCATTTTCTTATACATAGATCTTTGTTCTGACAATTGGTTTAAAAAATCCTGATTGGTTTTTGTCTGCTTCAATTTTTGCAAGAATCTTTCTGTATATTCGCTGCGTTCAATAATAATTCTTCGTAAGGCCCACAAATTTTCTTGTTGTTTGTGGTTCAAGATTAATTCTTCGCGCCTTGTTCCCGATTTTCGAATGTCAACAGCAGGGAAGACACGTAATTCAGCTAGTTTTCGGTCGAGATGCCACTCTAAGTTACCTGTTCCTTTGAATTCTTCATAGATAAGATCGTCCATTTTAGAACCTGTATCAACCATAGCTGTGGCTAGAATAGTTAAACTACCGCCTTCTTTTACGTTGCGGGCGGCACCAAAGAATTTTTTAGGCTTATGCAAGGCGCCCGGATCAATGCCACCGGAGAGTGTACGTCCACTAGAAGGAATTGTTAAATTATAGGCCCGTGCTAAGCGTGTTAAACTATCTAGTAAAATTACGACATCGTGGTGGTGTTCCACTAAGCGCTGTGCACGTTCTAAAACTAATTCTGCTATTTTAATATGTTGTTGTGGTAATTCATCAAAAGTAGAGCTTATCACCTCAGCTTTAACGGATTGTAGCATATCTGTCACTTCTTCAGGTCGTTCATCAATTAATAAAATAAACATTTTAAGCTCGGGAAAATTTACCCTTAGGGCATTTGCTACTTCTTTTAGCAGGAGAGTTTTACCAGCTTTAGGTTGTGAAACAATTAGCCCGCGTTGTCCTTTGCCAAGCGGGGAGATAAGATCCATAATTCGTGTTGATACTTTGTGAGGTGTTGTTTCTAAGACTAAATGTTCTTCTGGAAAAAGTGGCGTTAAACTGTTAAAGTTCGGACGCTTGGTTGCTATTAAGGGGTCAGTTTCATTTATCATACATACTTGCAACAAGCTATAATAGCGTTCTGTTTTTTTGGGGGGACGTGTTTTCCCGGCTATTAAATCACCTTTTCGGAGTGAAAAGCGTTTAATTTGAGACAGTGAAACATAAATGTCTTTTGTAGAAGGAGAAAAATTTACGGGACGTAAAAACCCATAACCATCTGGTAAGATATCAAGAACACCGCTCATAAATAATAGATTATTTTGTTCTGCTTCTGCTTTTAACAAAGCCAGTATTAATTTCTGTTTTGAGAGTTTATAAGCTGAAGGTACTTTGTACTCTGCAGCTAATTTATATAGATCAGCTAACAATTTGTTGTTCAGCTTACTGTAGGTTAGTTCTGATACCATTTAAGCACCCCGTAACTTAGGCTAAAGTAATATTCTAACCTATCTAGTATAGCAGAACTTTTTTTAGGAAGTAAAGTAGACCAGGGCCACCCTGGAATAGGGAGGACCTAACATATAAAATGCAAAAAAAAAAAAGCTGAAAAAATAGTTATATGTTATAATTCTAGGATGCGACTGAAATATTAGGCTAATTAAGTTTAGCAACATTTCTGTGCTCCAATGGTGGAGTAAAGACGAAACGAGCTGCTTTAAATATTTTTTGATTAAACAGCTACTTTTTTTGTCATAAATAATAAATAATAT
>JBDKGC010000016.1:0-13597 GCA_039798385.1 Bacillota bacterium | reverse complement strand
CTCCACCTCGCTCACATCGGCGATATCTTTCTCCCGTAATTGCATCATTAAATCATCAGTATTATAACGCATCTTACTCATTCGTTTGTCACAAAGTTGACCATTTTGAATTACCACAGTCGCTTCCCCCTCGGCAAAAGAACGTATACCTGGAAACTTAAGTAAAATATAAGCTAATATGAGCTGCAATAAAGCTAAAACGGCAATTGGCAAAATAGCCTCTAGTAACCCGCGATCAGACTCCAGCACAATCGAAGAAAGATCGGCAATCATTAACGAAACAATTAAATCAAAGATAGAAAGATGGCCAAGTTCCCGCTTGCCCATCAAGCGCATAGTAAGTAAAATAAAAAAATACATCGCTATAGTTCGTAAAGCCGTGAAACCTATATGCTCTAAGTTCATAAGCTTAAATAAAGCCCCTATCTTTTGATCATATTTTTCTTTATTTACTTAATTTGCCCTATTACTAATTAAAATATGTATTTTATGTTCTATAAAATGCTTTTGCAAAATACTTATATATAAAAGAGAGGTGTATCACATGAAAAAAGCAAAAAATACTCATTCTCCACAACCAAAGAAAAATGCCGCTATAAAAATAAAAATATGGTTTAGCAACAGAGACATCTGTTATAAAGAGCTTAGACCAACTGGCTTATTTGCTTTTCGCCAGACATTTATCGGTAATTTAGCCCATAAAATAAATAATAGTACGGAGAATCAAACATTAAAGATTACCAAACAACCGGAAATATTCGTACTACCACCTTCTATTACAAACTTTATCCTTACAATAAAATGCATTGAACAAGCTTTTTTTCCGCCTGGTTATATTCCTTCCATCCCTCCAACAGCATTTGATCAAAAAACTTCTTTTACTCGTCATGAAAAATTAGCTTTACCTTATGTATATAACTCTGAAAAAAATCCGGCCCAAAATAATTATAGCTTCGAAATAACTGCCTTCTATGATCCCACAAAAGCTCTAAGTGTTGAGGTTACTGACGAAGTTTAACTAATTCTGGACCGGCAAATAAAATCTCATAATCCTAAGATGCTTCCGTAGCATTCTTAGCTTATACTTGTTAATTTAAATCACACGACTAAAATTACTACTATAAGCTCATCCTCGTTTAAATTTTATGCTTATCTATCCTCCGGAAATATTTACATAGTTTGTTATTTATACCCCACACCATACTATTATAAACTAAAAAACCATGTCACTATTATTATAGTTAAAGAACCTCTTGCCGCAATATATAGTATGTGATATGTTTGTTACGTACCTACATATAGTGCTCGGAGGGGAAGTTTTTGTTAGCAAGAAGACTGCTTGATGAAACTGCTTTACTAGATTTATTATCGTGGGCGGGTAAAGATTATTCAAATCTAAATTTAGAGAGCTTAAAATTTAACTTGGCTAAACAGACACGCTCAAACATGGCTCAAGACGAAGCATTAGCTTTAGCGATGAAATTAACTGTGGAAAAGACTAGTGCGAAGGAACCCGAGTGGCAATTTGTAGCTGCTAAGTTACTGGCCTATTCTCTTTATCAGGAAACGGCTGCACTGCGCACAAACACGTCACAAAATAACTATAGTAATTTTTATGAGTTAGTTTCCACCTTAACTGAGCTAGGTATATATGGAGCATTTTTATTAAAAAAATACACAGTAAAAGAGATTACGTGGTTAGGTAAAAAGATTGTTCCTGAACGAGACTATCTCTTTAACTATATTGGCCTACAAGTGCTTTCCAAAAGATATTTGGCGCGTGATACCGCTGGACATCTATTCGAGCTGCCTCAAGAACGCTTTATGATTATCGCAATGCATTTAGCACAAGATGAACAGGAAAAACTTTTTTGGGCTGAAAAGTTTTATGAGGTGCTCTCTAAACTGGAAATAACTGTAGCCACACCTACATTAGCTAATGCTGGTAAACGTATTCATCAGCTTTCCTCCTGCTTCATTGATACAGTAGATGATTCACTCTCATCAATTTATAATACAAATACAAGTTGTGCCAATGTCTCCAAGTATGGCGGCGGAGTAGGTATTTACCTTGGGAAGGTCCGCGCCCGCGGATCCAAAATTAGAGGTAAAAAAGGGGCTTCAAGTGGCGTAATTCCCTGGATACGCAACTATAACAACACCGCAGTTGCTGTCGACCAATTAGGCGTCAGACGCGGAGCTTTTGCGATCTATCTTGATATTTGGCATGCTGATATTTTAGATTTTTTAAACTTAAAAACTAATAATGGCGATGATCGCTTAAAAGCGCACGATATTTTCCCTGGCATCTCTGTGCCTGATCTTTTTATGAAATGCGTGCAAGAAAGAAAAAACTGGCTACTTTTTGACCCATATGAGATTAGAGAGAAGATGGGTTTTTCGTTAGAGGATAGTTATGGTAGTGAGTTTGAGACACGATATAAAACTTGCGCTGAAAATGCTGAGTTAAATAGAATAGAACTTCCTGCACTCGACATTATGAAAAAAATCATGATTAGTGCATTTGAAACAGGTACACCCTTTATATTTTTCCGCGATGCGGTTAACAAATTTAATCCCAACAAACATTTAGGTATGATCTATTCCAGCAATCTCTGTGTTGAGATCTGTCAAAATATGTCGCCAACCAAGCTGCTTAGTGAAGAAGTAGGTGATGATAACATTGTTACCACAAAACATCAAGCAGGCGATTTTGTAGTCTGCAACCTTTCTTCACTTAATTTAGGTAAAGTTCAAAACTTTAAAGATCTAGAGCGTATTATCCCAATTCAAATGCGGATGTTAGACAATGTCATTGATTTGACAATGTACCCTGTACCTCAAGCACGTATTACCAATAAAAAATATCGAGCACTAGGGTTAGGCACGAGTGGCTATCACCAGTATTTAGCAACGCATGGCATACCTTGGGAGTCAGAGGAGCATCTAGAGCAAGCTGATCAACTATTCGAAGAAATTGCTTACCAAGCAGTAAAAACATCAGTAAAACTCGCCCGTGAAAAAGGCTCTTGCCCCGCTTTTATTGGTAGTGAATGGCAAACTGGTGTGTTTTTTAAACGTCGGAACTACACTAGTCCTCGTTGGCAAGCGCTGCAAAAAGAGGTGGCGAAACATGGGATGCGCAATTCTTATCTCCTTGCCATCGCCCCCACCGGTTCGACCTCGTTAATCGCTGGGTCTACTGCCAGCATTGACCCCGTTTATGCCAAATACTTTGTGGAAGAAAAACGAGGGATGATGGTCCCCCAAACTGCACCAGAGCTTAATGCAAAAACAACCTGGTACTATAAAGAAGCCCATACAATAGACCAGCTTTGGAGTATTAAAGCAGCAGCCAAAAGACAACGTCATATCGACCAATCACAATCATTCAATCTTTATATTACACCTGAGACTGACGCTGCTAAATTTTTAGCCTTATATTTGGAAGCGTGGAAAGCTGGTCTTAAAACAATCTACTATGTGCGTAATCGTTCGTTAGAAGCAGAAGAATGTATTAGCTGTTCATCTTAATCTAAAATTATGGAGGTAAATATATATGGAAAAAACACTTACCAGAAAAAAAATATTTAATAAAGAAGGCCAACGTGGAACACAGCGCATGATTAATGGTAACACGACAAACTTACGTGAATGGAATCGCATTAAATACGACTGGGCCTACCAACTCTATCGGACAATGCTTAATAACTTCTGGATCCCCGAAGAAATCTCACTTGCTGATGATGCCAAACAATTTATGGAGCTCAATGATGCTGAACGGCGCGCCTACGACAAAACAATCTCTTTTTTAAACTTTCTAGATTCAATTCAAGGGGAAAATCTTCCGAACTTAGGATCCTATGTCACTGCCCCTGAAGTTGCCTCATTACTTAATATACAAGCTTTTCAAGAAGAGGTCCATGCCCAATCTTACAGCTATATCTTAGATACCGTCTGTTCGCCAGCTACAAGAGATAATATCTACGATGAGTGGCGGACTGATGAACACCTTTATCGCCGTAATAAGTTTATCGCCGATCAGTACCAACTATTTGTAGATAATAAAACAGACCAAACCTTTATTCACAGCTGCATGGCAAACTTTTTACTTGAATCACTATATTTTTATAGCGGCTTTGCCTTTTTCTACACCCTAGCTCGTAATGGAAAAATGACCGGAACAGCAACCGTTATTAAATATATTCAGCGCGATGAACTGACGCATGTCGTCTTGTTTCAAAATATGTTTAAAGAACTGCGACGCGAACTGCCACACCTCTTTACCAAAGAATTAATAACTGAGCTAAGAACAATGATGAAAACAGCCGTAGAACACGAAATAGCTTGGGGTCAATATATTACCGGTAATAACCTTCATGGCTTAAACAACGAAATTATTGACCAGTACATTAAGTACCTGGCCAATGAACGGTTAAGCCGTCTGGAACTTGAACCAATGTACCCTGAGATAAAAGAACACCCAATGGAATGGGTCGAAAGCTTTGCTAATCTAAATGCCACCAAAACAGATTTCTTCGAACAAAAAGTAACAAATTATGCCAAGGCTAGTCTGCTCGATTTCGATAATTTATAACCTATATTATTTAAAAATTAAAAAGTAACAATGAAATCGTTTTTTCTATATAACTCCGTCCTACCTTCCTCATTTTAGAGGTAGGTTTTTTTAGTATATGCTTACATATTATCTTCCGAAAACACATACTATATACCAAGCACCAAACTTCTATTAAAGGAGCTTTATAAATGTACTATCACCACCCCCAGTCATTTAACCCCCACCTGTTTATTCATAGTATAGTATGTAATGATAATTTAAAAATTCATTATTATCTACAAGGAGTGTGTTGATATTTATTATGTTTATGAGACCTAATGATTCTTTTATTCGAGCTTTGAGAAGAACCGAAAACGCCAGGATAAAACATAAGCTGCTTGCTCATCGTTTTCCGGACCAATTACAAGGTGAAATGAATGATTTTCTACAATTTTTACAAAGTTCAGCACGCCGGCCTGATCTAAAAGAAGAGAAGCGGCAAATGTTATCTGAATTATATACCTTCCTAACAAGATACCCTGAAGAATGGTCGTTTATCCGTGCTCCTCGAAATGATTTAGACTATCTAAGAGCTGCGCGAGCTGAATACTTAGGCCACCCCCCCTCAGCAAAAAGTGGTGGGAAAGAATCGTATCAACAGTGGTTAGAAAATGAAATTCGTACAACTCCAGCAGTCTTACAAAAAACTGAGTACTATACTCGCTTAAATATTTTGCGAAATTTTATAAAACAATTTCCCGAACATTGGAGTTTCATTACCAGTCCTTTGCAAGCAAGTGAAATTGCTCCACCAACTCCTCCCCCAAGATACATCCCAACTCCATCACCTACCCAACCTATTTTTTCCGATGTCGTGTCTCAGGTTCAACAACCTCCTATCAATCCGCTTTTCACACCATAAAATCTAACACAGATGATAAAAGTAAAAAGTATCTAGCGTAAATATACTGCAAGAAATATAAATTTTAAAACTCAAGATAAAAGCAACAACACTACACTTTATTTGTGCTGTTGCTTTTAATACAAAACTATAAAAAGAAGATGATCAACATGTATTTTAATCAGCGGTCTAATCCATTACTTTGGGTCAATAAAAGCAGAAAGTTTAGCTCATTAGAATTACCAGGGGAAACAGCAATAGCAATAAAACAACAACCTTCAGCACCGATAGTTTTAAATCAGGGACGTGGTGGAACAAGTCTTTATCTTTGGGGAAGTAATAGATCTAGTACGCTGGGTGAAGCAGGCGAGCACCTAGAAGATGACTCTACCTCCTGCCCCTTAAAATTTATTTGGAATAATGCCTATCAGCAGATCACGACCCATCCACCAACGGTTACGCCGCGCCCTGCATTTTCCCCCCCAAATCATCAAAAAATTGTTCAAGTAACCGGCAGAGATAGTTTTGGTTTCTATGCATTGTTAACAGACAATAGTTTGTACTACTGGGGAAGAATACCAGGAGGTGTTAATTGGCCTATAGAACCAATGATACTACCACCCATACCTAGTACGGAACCTATTAAGCAAATCTGTGCATTAGATAATTTATACGTACTTTTAAATAATAACCAAATTTGGACTTATTCTCCTCCATGGCAACCATGGACCCTTTTTTACAATCCACCAAATACAGAAAGTAATATTAAAGCCCTAAAATTCTCCTTTCAAAATGCAATGTTTATTTTAAGAGAAGACGGAACAGTTGGCCAATGGGACAATGTTAATCGCTCTTTTGTTGACATAAGAAATACTACAATATTTTCTGATGAAGCTAACAGACCAATAATTGATATTGCGGGAAGTGCTCATGCTAACCTATTAGCTTTAGACGATGGTACAGTTTGGGGATGGGGTAATCCTGTTAACAGTAACGGCGTCTTAGGTAATCGCCCATTAGTCCCAAATAATCAGCTGTTTCAAATTACACCTTTACCAGCACAGATCAATCAATTAACTTTAACTATAAATACAGAGGCTGCCTTTGCCATAGATCAAGCTGGCCGTGTATGGTCATGGGGAACAAACTACCATGGCATTTTAGGAACAACTGAGCCCTTAAATGCAGTCAGACCTATACCACAACAAATTACTGGTCTAACTAAACCAATAAAACAATGTATATGCACAAAGATACCCTTCCATGCAAGCATGAATACAATATTAGCTTTATCAACAGATCAACAAACTCTCTTTGTTTGGGGCTCAAATATAGACGGTTTACTTGGAAACTGCATCGATCCACCTCCAGGTGAGCTATACTATGCTACCCCGCATATTATTGACTTACAAACTTATGGCATGAAGTACTATGAAAAAATTGCAAGCATCTTTTCAGGAGGAGCAAACTTAGGAGCTATTGTAGGAAGTTATGCCGCAATATAATTTTTTTAAAATTTCAATAACGAATTTAAATTAAAAGCCGTTGCTTTTTAATAATAAAGATATTTACTAAAGCTGTAGATACTTAGATAAACGAAGGCGCACAGCATTATACATACCTTCCTTAGAAAACACCTCAAGCACTGTCTGCTTAGCTCGTTCTCCTATCTCCTGGCAAAGGGTAGGATTAGCAACCAATTTCTTCATCCACTCGGCAGCTTGCTTGAGGTTAGGTTCGGCCCAAAGACACCCCTTAGGGTACGCACCATAGTTTATCGGATTTTCTATACGAGTATAGTCCACAAGACACGAGTTATTATGATTCATAAAGTCTGTATTGCCCGACCAATTTGTTGCAATAACTGGTTTTTTTAAATGCATCGCCTCCGCCAACACTAACCCGAGCCCTTCCGACCGATGTAATGAGACTACGCAATCACAAGTATTAAGCAAACCTAACCATTCGTTTCGAGCAAGGTTATCTGTAATGAAATAGATATTTTTGTAATTATGAGCTAACCTTCTAAGTCTTTTTACCTCACGCCTGGCGGTCCAAGCATTATTAATTTTAAAAATTAAACCAACTTGATCTTCATTACTACCAAAAGCCATTTTAAAACTTGCTAACACTCCATATGGGTTTTTGCGAAAGGTATAACTAAGGGCATCAAAACTGTTCATAAACAAAAATGCCTTCTCAGGTAGGTTGAATTTTTTTCGCAAATCCCTGTTAGCAGGCGCTGTATCTACATCTAGCAAAGGCGGGATGACATAGGTTGTTAAATTGAGATTGGTTAATATACAGTCTCTACTAAAAGTACTGCCCGTCCAAACTTCACATAAAACACTAGTTAACCATTGTTTGCGAAATTTAAGTATTGCTGACTCCTCGTTTTCCATATAAAAAAAAGCTATATTATTTTTTCCAGGGTATAGAAAACGCTGGAAACGGTGAATTTGATCATAATTAATTAACCAAATATTTAAAGTGTTTAAAAAACTACTAGACTCCTTTAAAGACTCGACTGACAATACATTTATATTAGGAACTAATTGGTGCAAACACCGCATAAAACAAGCACAATTTATTCCTAACCCGCTTGAGTTCTTATATATACCGTTTATACAATTAAGCATCTAGCTTCCCTAAAAAAAATTTTATTTACACTATCTTATGCAATGAGCCTATGTAATATGTACACATTAGTTTGGCATATTAAGCTCAAAAAAAACATACAAATAAATTAGTACAAGCTACATCAGTTTGATCGCCTTAAGGAGGCAGCTTAATTATGAACTTTTTTTTAATATTATCAGCTAAGCGTTTAAAACAATATGCAATCCTTTCGTTTGCAACCTTATGTGCAACAGGAATCTTTGTTGCTGAAAAAGAGAATTTTAATATCTTATCTACACTCTCAAGCCAACCAAGTGCTGTTTATGAGGTACAGACAGATAAAAAAGAACTAGCTCTTACCTTTGATATCAGCTGGGGTGAAAACTATCTTGCAAATATTTTAAAAGAACTTAAGCAAAATGGTGTTCAAAAGGCAACATTCTTTTTATCTGGTCCCTGGGCTGACGAAAACCCTGATCTAGTGGAGCAAATTGCGGAAGCCGGTTATGAAATTGGTAATCATGGTTATGAACACAAAGATTACAACAAATACAATAAAGAACAGGTAAAAACAGCAATTGATAAAACTCATAAAATTTTATGTAATATCTTAAATAAGCCAGAGAAAGACGCAGCAGCCTCACCTATTACGCCATCGCTTTTCCGAGCTCCAAACGGGGCGTTAAACAAACAAGTTATTAATGCAGCTTCCGAACTAGGTTACACTACCATTCAATGGAAAACCGATTCACTAGACTGGAAACCAGAAAGCAGTGCACAAAGTATAATTAAACATGTAGTAAAAGGAGCCCATGCAGGAGACATTATCCTCATGCACGCCAGCAATTCAGCTAAACACACACATGAAGCACTACCAACTATTATTAAACACCTAAAAGAAACGGGTTATGATTTTGTCTCTGTTTCTGAATTAATAGCTGGAACCAATTCAAAAATAAAAGCAGTAGAATAACATAAAAAAAGATTTGCTAGTTTTACTAGCAAATCTTACTTCTACGGTTAATTTACTTAACCAATAATTTTTGTTACCGCGCCGGCACCAACGGTACGGCCACCTTCACGAATAGCAAATCTTGTACCATCTTCGATGGCAATCGGAGCTATAAGCTCAACTTCCATCTCGATGTTATCGCCCGGTACACACATCTCTACTCCCTCAGGTAACTTAATTACACCAGTAACGTCGGTCGTTCTAAAGTAAAACTGTGGTCTATAGTTGGAGAAGAACGGCGTATGACGGCCTCCTTCATCTTTCGATAAGACATAAACCTGCGCTTTAAATTTGGTATAAGGTTTAACTGTCCCTGGTTTTACCAAAACCTGACCACGTTGAATATCTTTACGTTCAATACCACGTAGTAAAATACCAACATTATCGCCAGCTTCCGCAGAATCAAGCAACTTTCTAAACATTTCTACCCCAGTACAGGTTGTGGTTTGATTCTCACCAAGACCGATAATTTCTACTTCATCACCAACCTTAATAGTTCCCCGCTCAACACGACCCGTAGCAACCGTTCCACGGCCGGTAATTGTAAAGACATCCTCGACAGGCATTAAGAATGGTTTGTTTACATCACGTTCTGGTTGCGGAATATAACTATCTACCGCATCCATTAGCTCCTCGATACATTTAGCCCATTCACTTGTTGGCTCCTCTAAGGCTTTTAATGCTGAACCTTTAACCACAGGAATATCATCTCCTGGGAAGCCATACTCAGATAATAGTTCCCGAACATCCATCTCTACTAGTTCAACCAACTCTTCATCATCTACTTGGTCTGTTTTGTTTAAGAAGACTACAATGTTTTTAACACCGACTTGGTCAGAGAGTAAAATGTGCTCACGTGTTTGTGGCATTGAACCATCAGCAGCAGAAACTACTAGTATTGCGCCATCCATTTGTGCCGCACCAGTAATCATATTTTTAACATAGTCGGCGTGACCAGGACAGTCAACGTGCGCATAGTGCCGTTTATCTGTCTCATACTCAACGTGCGCTGTAGAAATAGTAATACCACGCTCTTTTTCTTCTGGGGCTTTATCAATTTGATCGTAGGCCGTTGCATCTGCTTTCCCATTTTGTGCTAAAACAGTAGTAATTGCCGCCGTAAGTGTTGTCTTACCATGGTCAACGTGACCAATCGTTCCAATATTTACGTGCGGTTTATTCCGCTCAAACTTTTCTTTCGCCATACAGTTAAACCTCCTGATTTTTGTTTACTGTTTATATAGTACCAAAAGAAACAACTTTTGTTAACTATCCTTGCTAGGTTCCTTGGGCTCGCTTAATTATATCTTCAGCAATGCTTTTCGGGACCTCTTCATAGTGGTCAAACTGCATTGAAAAGTTACCTCTTCCTTGCGTTTGAGACCGCAGCGTATTTACATAACCAAACATCTCAGCTAAAGGTACCATGCCACTAATAATTTGGGCCGTTCCCCGAGCATTCATTCCTTCTACCCGGCCGCGACGAGCATTAATATCGCCCATTACGTCACCCATATACTCTTCAGGTACAATAACTTCGACCTTCATCAACGGTTCTAACAAGACCGGTTGACACTTAGATTTAGCTGCACGAACAGCCATCGATCCAGCAATTTTAAAAGCCATTTCTGAGGAGTCGACATCGTGATATGAACCATCAACTAATCTTGCTCGTACGTCAACCATAGGATACCCAGCTAAAACACCATTTTGTAGTGCTTCTTCAATACCGTTTTGTACTGCTGCAATATATTCCCTAGGTACCACTCCACCAACAATCTTATTTTCAAACTCGAAGCCTGCTCCTTCTTCAAGGGGTTCAAACTCGACCCAAACGTGGCCATATTGCCCGCGTCCACCAGACTGTCTAACATACTTGCCTTCCACCTTCGCCGAACCACGGAAAGTCTCTTTAAAGGCAACTTGTGGGGCACCAACATTGGCTTCCACCTTAAATTCACGCCGCATACGATCGACAATAATATCTAGATGCAATTCCCCCATACCAGAAATAATTGTCTGACCCGTCTCTTCGTCGGAACGAATTCTAAAGGTCGGATCTTCCTCAGCTAACTTCGTTAAAGCTACTCCCATTTTATCCTGAGCAGCTTTTGACTTCGGCTCAATCGCAATCGAGATAACAGGTTCTGGAAAAGTCATTGATTCTAATACAATCGGATCCTTTTCTAAGCAGAGCGTATCCCCGGTCGTCGTATCTTTTAAGCCTACTGCTGCCGCAATATCCCCCGCAAAGACAGAGGCTAACTCTTGACGGTGATTAGCATGCATTGCTAAAATACGGCCAATTCGTTCTCGTTTATTTTTGGTTGAATTTAAAACATAAGAACCTGAGGTAAGTGTACCAGAATAAACACGGAAAAAGGTTAATTTACCAACAAAGGGATCCGTCATAATTTTAAAAGCTAATGCAGCAAAAGGTTCTTCATCACTTGATTTACGTTCGCCTTCCTCGTCATTTCGTAATTTACCACGAATCGGAGGTACATCAAGGGGCGAAGGAAGATAGTCAACCACCGCATCTAAAAGGGGCTGCACACCTTTATTTTTATATGAAGAACCACAAAGTACTGGTGTAATCTTCACAGCACAAGTTCCCTGGCGTAAAGCATTTTTTAATTCCTCTTGCGTTGGCTCTTCGCCTTCTAAATACTTCATCATTAATTCTTCATCCAGCTCAGATACCGCTTCAACTAAACGATTACGATACTCTTTGGCCTGCTCCTGATATTCAGCTGGAATGTCACGCGCCTCACTCGTAGTACCTAGATCATCAGTATAAACAATGGCTTTCATTGTAATCAGGTCAATAATACCAGCAAAAGTATGCTCCGCACCGATCGGAAGTTGAATAGCAACAGCATTTGCGTTTAATCGTTCCCGCATCTGCGTTAAAGCCCCAAAAAAATCAGCGCCCAGTATATCCATCTTGTTTACATAGGCAATCCTTGGAACTCCATAGCCATCCGCTTGGCGCCAAACAGTCTCGGACTGCGGTTCAACTCCCCCTTTTGCACAAAAAACACCTACTGAACCATCCAAAACACGCAATGACCGTTCAACCTCAACTGTAAAATCAACGTGACCAGGAGTATCAATAATGTTAACCCGATGACCACGCCACTCAGCTGTAGTTGCAGCGGAAGTGATCGTAATCCCCCGTTCTTGCTCTTGCTCCATCCAATCCATGGTGGCCGCACCTTCATGCACCTCACCAATTTTATGCACACGCCCGGTATAGAAAAGTACCCGTTCTGTAGTAGTCGTTTTACCGGCATCAATATGCGCCATAATCCCGATATTTCGGGTATCTCGCAAAGAGAATTGACGCTCCATCTCTTAAGTAACTCCCTTCTTTAATAGCAAAAAAAATCCTACCAACGGTAGTGCGCAAAAGCACGATTTGCTTCCGCCATTTTATGAATATCTTCTTTCTTTTTCACTGCGGCACCACTATTATTAGCTGCATCTAAAATCTCTGCCGCTAAACGTTCTTCCATACTTTTTTCATTGCGAAGTCGTGCATAATTAACCAACCATCTTAAACCTAGACTAATACGCCGCTCAGCCTTTACTTCTATAGGGATCTGATAGTTGGATCCCCCAACACGACGAGCCTTAACCTCAAGCATTGGCATAATATTTTTCATCGCACGTTCAAACACTTCGCGCGGCTCATGCCCTGCCCGCTCACGAATTAGCTCAAAAGCATCATATAAAATACGCTGCGCCGTTCCTTTTTTCCCATCATACATAAGTTTATTAATCAAACGCGTCACAAGCTTACTATTATGAATTGGATCAGGCAATAGCTCCCGGCGCTGAACTGCTCCTTTTCTAGCCATGCTTATCCACCCTCCTTCCTAAACAAAACGGTATCCTATTACTTTTTAGCACGTTTGGCACCATATTTAGAACGCCCTTGACCTCGATCCTGAACACCAGCCGTATCAAGAATCCCGCGTACTACCTTGTAACGCACACCAGGTAAGTCTTTCGTATAACCTCCACGAATCAAAACAACCGAGTGTTCCTGTAGATTATGGCCAATACCAGGAATATAAGCGGTTACTTCCATTTGGTTGGTAAGACGTACCCGCGCATATTTACGAAGTGCGGAGTTTGGCTTCCGTGGTTTCATAATACCTACCCGCGTACAGACTCCGCGTTTCTGTGGCGAATGCTGTTTGCGAGTTGTACGTTTAAAGCTGTTATAAGTAAGACCAAGTGCTGGAGACTTAGACTTCACGACTTTACTCTTTCTACCCTTGCGGACCAACTGATTTATCGTCGGCATCAACATCCTCCTCTCTGCTTTTTATTTAAGTAAAACAAACTGCCTTACATTGCTTTGACCAGACCAAACCTTATGTCCACAGAACCAGGCGTCTAACATTGATTGTACCATGTAATGAAAATGGTTGCAAATGTTATAACGTAACCCTGTAAATTCTAACTACTCGAATAATATTAAAAAATTTATCATATA
>JBDKGC010000015.1:0-7891 GCA_039798385.1 Bacillota bacterium | reverse complement strand
GATCTTTTAGGTAACCTTGTTTAACAAAAATTTGATAACAAAAACCTCTACCTAGATAGAGGTTAAATAACTGTTGGTGCCGGGAGTCGGACTTGAACCGACACGATAGTCACCCATCGCAGGATTTTAAGTCCTGTGCGTCTGCCTATTCCGCCACCCCGGCAAATTAACTGGAGCGGAAGACGGGATTCGAACCCGCGACCCTCGCCTTGGCAAGGCGATGCTCTACCTCTGAGCCACTTCCGCTAATGGTGGTTCGGGACGGAATCGAACCGCCGACGCAAGGATTTTCAGTCCTTCGCTCTGACCGACTGAGCTACCGAACCCTACATGCCTTAAAAACTAACGAGCAATGTATATCTTGCTAATGTCGAACCTACCGCACTGCCTTGACTTTATTTTACCAATTAGCTGGAGCCTTTGTCAAGAAATTACGACGTAACAACAAAATATAGTCATTCAAACATAATGTAAGCTTTCTGGAGGGGTTATCACCCAAAAGCGCATTTTTAAAATTGATAAAAAAATAAAAACAGCTACAATAGACGGAATAAGTCTAGAGAGATAGATTAATGATGGCTGCTCATAAAAAGAAAAGCTGTTTTAAAGACCTTGTCCGTGGTGGTGCATAAGAATCCCTGGTTTAAAATATAGTGTAGTAATGAAATATATTTACTGTATTTGGAGGGATGAAAAATGCGTGGAGGTCGAATGGGCGGTGGTATGGGCCGAGGAAGTGGCATGAGTACCCGCACAGGTCAAGGAATGGGCAGTGGTATGGGTCGTGGAAGTGGTATGAGTACCCGGAGCAGCTCAGGTAGAGGAATGACTACAGGTGTGCCCCGTGGTAGTGGAATTGGCACTGGTCGGGGACCAGGTCGAGGTCAGTGGGTAGGTCCTGGTAGAGGCCCTGGTGGACCAGGTCGAGGTCCACGGGTAGGTCCTGGTAGAGGCCCTGTCCGGGGTCCTTGGATAGGAGGCTGGTCAGGTCATATACCAGCTTGGGGTTGGCAAATACCATCTACGCCATGGGTTGAAAGTGTACCAATCGCAGAAGAGCAATGTTACAATTATTTTTGTCCGTACCGGCAACGATGGATCTCAGTCTGTTTAGATGAATATGGCTATCAATATGAAGTTGAGTAAAATAGCATATATAGAAAAAAGAAGGAAAAAACCTTTAGTAGCTCCTAAAGGTTTTTTAAGTACTCTTGAAGGCAGCGGCATCAAATTATGTTAGCTCTTGATCAAGATTCCATTTAGTGCAGTTGTCTATCTCTTTTAACAAGCTCCTACTTTTATGAGAAAGATTCTTAGCTCGGTAATCCTCAATTGTAGGTTCTAGCATTTTGGTATATTGATTATAATCATTTTCACTTTTTACGCCAGCTTCGACCGCTTGCTGGTAAAGTTTAAAATCAGCAATAATTAATGTTAGTTTTTCTTCTGTTGTTTTTGTGGTAGATGTTTTTATTTTTTGAGTTAGTTTATCAAGTTTATCGAGGAATCTTTTCTCAACTTCATGCCCACTTAAGCAGCGCGCTAGAGGACGTTGCTCATTTGTATAGCTGGTTTGATTACAACCTGTTAGTATAATTAATGGGCATACTCCGCATAGGGCTTTAATTTTGTTCATCATTGTTCCTTTTGATAAGAATTAATTTTATCCAAAAGTGTTACTTAAAACAACAGCCGTAGATTGCAATGCGGATTAAAACGGCTAATGTTCCTAAGCCAAAGCCTACACCAATTAGTAGAAAGAGACCTAGTCCAATTGGAGAACCCCAGCCGTACCATTTCATTGCTTCGCGTGCCGCAAACTCTTCGTAATTTTTTTGAGGCTTAGTACACACGTGTTGGTCACTCCTTAATTTTTATTAACTAACCATAGTTTACCATATTTTGTGTAACTAGGCTAAAAATAGCAGGATTTTTTACCCTTCGTATATTAGTAAGTATATAAGGAAAAAGAAGAGGATCTGTTATGTGAAAAAAGGTGTCTTAAAAAGTATTATAGCAATCTGTGGCTTAGGTCTACTTTTTGGGGTAGGTGCTTTGATGTGGCAGGACGTCTTTTTTTCTTTTGCCGGTAGGAAGCAACTACTACAGGTTAAAAAACCTGCTGTTAATGCACCAGTTAAGATAAGCAATTACCAACGCGTCTTTATTCCGTGCTATGACAGTCAGAACCGGCTAAGAATTGCGCTCCGTACTTATGCGTTGCAAGGTGTTTATCATTATCTGGTTGTTAATCCTTATAATTTTAAGACTGTGGCATTACCAGTGACTAATTTTAAACCAAGGAAAAAGGTTACAGGACCAGCACCGGGGTACTGTGCGCAAAAGGAGCTTTTTAGAACGCCGTACATGCAAGCTTTAACCAAATATACTGCAGGGCCTTATGTTATGGAAAATTATGGGTTAACCGCTTCCAAACGGCCACAAACTGGTTTTTTTCTTACGACAGATATGTGCCCCTCGACCAAACCTTTTGAATCCGAGTACTTTAAAACGTTGGTTAATTTAGCGGAGCGCACAAAACAACCAGTGCCGATTGGAATTGCTATTACGGGGTTATGGATCATCGGTCATCCAACCGAGTTTGCTTGGCTAATGAAACAGAGTGCGGATCAGAAACTACAAATCACGTGGATGAACCATTCATTCAGTCATGTCTATTATACAGATATGCCATATGAAAAAAACTTTTTATTAGCTAAGCAAACTAATATCCAACATGAAATTTTAGCGACCGAAAAGATATTATTAGAGCATGGACAACTGCCATCAGTCTTTTTTCGTTTTCCTGGTTTAATTTCTAGTGAAAAGTTAGTAAAAATAATTAAAGAATATGGCTTGATACCAGTAGGTAGTAAAGCATGGCTCGCGAAAGGTCAAAAGCCTACAGTCGGTAGCATTATTTTAGTGCACGGTAATTCTAATGAGCCGCAAGGAATAAAAAAGGTAATGCCGCTGCTAAGAGACACGAAACAGAAGTGGTTAAGTTTAAGTAAAGCCTTTTAAGTAAGGGGTTTTTGCGCGTGACAAAAAAGTTTATTGTGCTAGAAGGTCCGGATGGAACGGGTAAAACAACAATTATAGAGCGGTTGAAAGAAGAATTATGTCCGGCAAAGTTTACTTTTGTAAAAGATCCTGGAGGCACAAAGATTGGGGATCAAATCCGAAAAATATTGCTCGATAAAAATAATAGAAGTATAAGCGACTTAACTGAGCTATTGCTCTTTATGGCTAGTCGGGCTCAGCTTGTAAAAGAGATGATTGAGCCTAATTTAAAGCAGCGCCATGTTATTTCTGATCGTTTTACACTTTCCACTTTGACTTATCAAGCTGAGATGGCAAAGTATGGTGATTTAGCCCAGATAGTTAACTTTGGTTTAAACCGTCAGCCAGATTTAATCTTGTTGTTAGATGCACCACCACATCTTACACGAAAGCGAATTAAAGCGCGTGATTTAGACCGAATTGAAACTAAAAGTGTGTCTTATTTTGAGAAGGTGCGGGCGCGCTATTTTGTGCATTGCAAAAGATATAATGTCAAGCTATTTGATGCTGCGCTGCCTATTGATAATGTTTACTCACAAGTATTTGAGAGTGTGGCTCAAATTACAAAGATTTAATTACTTATAGGAGAGCGGTAAAAATAGAGAGCAACAAGACTTAACAGTGCACATGGTATGATGTAAATTAAACTTGACATGATAGTCTCTGTTTTTTGGAGCAAATAGGTGGCGCTCATTGGAGCTAAACCACCAAAAATACTACCGACGGAGTAGGCAATCGATAAAGCAGTGCTTCGTACTTGAGTTGGAAAGAGTTCGGACGTTAGGGCCGGACCGGTGCCCATATGCGCGGCGTTAAAAGTGGAAAGAAGTAACAAACTTAGTAGTACTAAATAAAAATTTTGAAACTCCAACCCTTTTAAAACTAGTGGCATAATAATTATAATGGCACAACTATTAATGATATTAAGTGTGCGACGACTGTATCTATCACAGAGCCAACCAAAGTAGAGTGCAGCTATTGCCATATAAATAAAACAAGTATTTATCCAAGTTTCTGGCATAAGTGTTGAGTTAGTTTTTAAGTAAGTAGGTAAAAAAACAACTTGTAAGAAAAAGAGGCTGACACCAATTCCCTTAATTAAAATAGCAATAATTAAATTACGCCAATGCATAGTTATCGTTTCGAGCAGCGGAAAACGTACTAACCCTTTTCTTGCTTGTACTTCTTTATAGAAAGGTGTTTCTTGCGTATATTTTTTAATATAGATACCTGCCATAAAGATAAAAGCTCCAATAATAAACGGGATTCGAAAGGCCCAGGCGTTAAAGATAGCTGGAGAAAAAGAACTTTCGGTTATGTAGCAGACTAGGGCACCTAAAAGGCTACCTACCGAGCAGCTGGCCATTGAAAAGCTGCTAATGAAACCACGCTTTTTTTGCTCAGCATGCTCAATCATAAAGGAGATTGAGCTCGGGAAGACTCCGCCCATTGAGATGCCTTGCATAAGCCTGGCGAGAAGCGCTAAGATAGAAGCAGTTACGCCTATTGTCTCATAAGAAGGCAAGACACAAAGTAATGCCGTAGGACAAGCCATGCAGAGCACAGCATTACTAAAGGCAACTTTTCGGCCAAATTTGTCCCCCATCACGCCAAACAACACGCCCCCAAGAGGCCGGACTAGAAAACCAAGCGCGAAAACGAGCATAGCTTTCAGCAAACTACTTTCAGCACTGGTAGGTGGAAAAAATTTATCGCCTATTAAGAGTGCTAGGTATCCAAAAATTGCATAATCATACCATTCAAAGATGTTAGCTACGAAACAGAGCAGCAGCTCTTTTTTATTTTGCAACAGTATTGCTCCCCTTTTAGTAATTTAATTATTTATATTAAAATGGAGCTTGCTTTTAGAACAGTCTAATAATAAATGATGCTAGTCTCAGAATTTATGCTTATCTTGTGCTGTATGATGTAGTAGTTTTTCGTATTCAATACGTTCTAGCACGCACTATTTATTTACAACGGATATATAAATGGGTATATATAGGAATACTAGCAATGTTTGGGGGATGCGTGTATACTAAGCATAGGTAGCACGACTATAATTTTGGAGGATGAGAAGATGAGTAAAAAGAAACAGCAACTTTTAGCTTTGATTGCGCTTGCAACAAATTTTATTCCTGTAACTACCTTGGGCATCAGTAAAAAAGTTACAGTAGTTGATCGTACTCTTTATCGCTGTAGTGCTGATGATACAAAGTATCTTTTAACACTTAATAATGGTTGTAACACCTTAGAAGAGAGTAATGATGGAAAGTTTCGTGGTCGTGATATACCGTTACTCAAGTATAAGAAGCCTCCTGGTTTTGCTAAGTTGGGTGGAGGAAAAAATGATAATAATGCACCTATTGGATTACTTGCGCCAGGCGCAGGAAAGGATTTTAAAGTTTTAGCTGAATTAGATATTCCGGCTTGTAATTACGGGAATACGAAACCTTCCTTTCGGAAACTAAAGGATAGTAAGGGCCAGGCTTTTTGGGTACGGGATGATTCGGCAATCTGCACTCACCACGGATTAGGTTATTTTCATATTCGACTTGGCGCTGATCAGCCTATTTTTACTGGTAAAACTATCATTCAAGGCCATGAAGGCGATGTCTATCGGGTCACGGCACATCGTGATTATTTAACAAATCCTAATAAAAGCTTTCGAACTGAAATTATTTTACCAAATGGCAAAATCGGGGTGTTACATCATCAGAATAGAGACGATCAAGCTAAGCATGCATATGTAATGGACGCGCAAGAAAAAGTCTATAATCGTCCTTGGTGGTATAAAGGCCGAAAAGTAATTGGGAAACTGGCATGCGGCGATTGGATTTCATATCTTGATAGTAAAGTGACGAAAGATGGCAAACATTCATTGCGTGTTACAGTGCAAGATGGTCCAAATAAGGAGTTAACTGGCTGGTTAGGTTTCAGAGGGTAGGAAAAAAACACTGAGCTGTGATGGATTCTGTGATAATTGACGGCGGGCATCGAATGTGTTACCTTTAAAATAGGAAATTTAAAGGATAGAGGACTGTATTTGTTAATTTTTCTATGTTGTTGATTTATAAATAAGGGGATAAGTCTGCCCTTTTTTTATTAAACAACGGCATAGCAAGATCACAAAGCAGTATCTTCTCTATATAATATTTTAAGCAAGGGTAGAGAGCAGATCGCTCTCTATCTTTTTGTATGGGGTGACGAAAATTGAGTTTATTAGAAGTGACTAATTTATCTCATGATTTTGGTGAAAAAAGTTTGTTTCGCAAGGTATCTTTTCGCTTATTAAAAGGTGAGCATGTTGGATTAGTAGGCTTAAATGGAGTTGGTAAGACTACTCTTTTGCGACTTTTAACTAAAGAATTATTACCAGATCAGGGTAGCATTGAATGGTTAAAGGGTGTTAAGTTTGGGTATTTGCAACAAGAAATTATCTTTTCCCCACAAGATAGCATTCAGGATTATTTAAGGGGAGCCTTTGCGGAACTCTTAGCTCTAGAGGAGGAGTACCTTAAGGTTGCAGGGCTAATGAAGGAGGCTGGGCGAGAGGAGTGTGAGCGATTAGGCAAACGGTTGGGTTATTTACAGGAGCGTTTGGAGAAAGATGATATTTATACTATAGATAGCAAAATTGGTGAGTTAGCAGCTGGTCTAGGGATAGTTGAGTTAGGTATGGAGACCAAGGTTAGGGAGTTAAGCGGTGGGAAACGAACGAAGCTTCTATTAACTAAGCTCTTATTAGAGCGGCCACATGTACTCTTACTTGATGAACCTACGAACTACTTGGATGAGGAGCACGTAGTCTGGCTCAGCTCCTATCTGAAAGAATACAAGCAGGCATTTATAGTAATTTCGCATGATATTAACTTTTTGAATGACGTTACGCGTATCATCTTTCACATTGAAAATCAGGGTCTTATGCGCTACGCTGGTAATTACCAAAAGTTTCTTGCTGCGCATGAGCTTGGCAAAGCTCAGCTACAGAATGCTTATAAATTTCAGCAGCGGGAGATAAAGAAACTTGAAACATATATTGCGAAAAACCGAGCTAAAGCCTCTAAAGCTAAGTCGGCCAAAAGTCGTGCTAAAAAATTAGAGAAGATCGAACGCATTCAGCTACCGGCTAAGCCTGTGCAGGTTGCTTTTAATTTTAAAGTACAGCCTAAGATGACTGGTGTTGTTGTAGAGTGCCAAAAGCTTAATGTAGGCTATAAAAAGCCCTTGTTTGCAGCACTTACCTTACGTATCACAGCTGGAGCAAAGATAGCCTTAGTTGGGTATAATGGAATCGGTAAGAGTACACTTTTGCGTACCTTATTAGGGATGCTTCCACCACTTGCTGGTAAACTTGTCTGGAACAACAAGGTTGTTCCAGCGTATTTTGCCCAAGAGAATGAAAATAAAAACTTAGGATCGGCCTTAGAAGAGATGCAGGCTGCCTTTCCCAAACTATTACCAGAGCAAGTCCGGACGCTACTTGGGCAATGTGGTCTAAGAGCTAACTTGATTGGGCGGCCGCTAGATACGTTGAGTGGTGGTGAGCAGGCTAAATTTCGTCTCTGTAACTTAATGTGTCAGCAGAATAATTGGTTGGTGCTTGATGAACCAGCAAACCATTTGGACCATGCAGCGAAATTGGCATTAAAACAAGCTCTAAGTACTTATGCCGGAACAGTATTACTAGTCTCCCACGAGCGTGATTTTTTTAAAGATTGGGTCACCGAAATCTGGGATGTTGAGCAGTGGCTCTAGTTTACGATAATGAAACTAGCAAATTATTAGTGTGATGATAGATAAAGTTTAGGAATTGGCGATCATTAAG
>JBDKGC010000014.1:0-7093 GCA_039798385.1 Bacillota bacterium | reverse complement strand
AACCTCCTGATCTTATAAAAAAACACGCTGACGCTATAAACATTCTTTATACCCCTCTACATGGTGTCGGAAAAAATTATGTACCCTCCTTGCTCCGTAATTGGTAATTACAATCCAATTTTAGTATAAATAACAAATCATTTTAAGGTAGGTTTGCGTAGGTATGAGTAGATTTTCAGGGAGCAGCTATTTGCCTCAACTTTTCGACCGTTTCGACCCCTAACCCCGAAGATCCAGCTGCCTATACCTTAGCCCTACAAGAAGCAACCGCCAAGCAATCGGATCTTATTCTTGCTACAGATCCTGATGCCGACCGTTTAGGGGTGATGCAAAGGTACTTATCAATTACTTACAGGAAGCTTTGTTAGTAAATTATTTACTCAGGCATCATAAGCCGTCAACTGCTAAACAAAAGAGAAGCTACATCGTAAAAACAATTGTAAGTAGCGAGCTAGGCGCAAAATTTGCTGCCAAATACGGAGTGCAAACTACAACTACCCAATGACAATACGCTAGCCTATATTTTCAAAAATAATGAACGTTTATTAATTCGCCCTTCAGGAATCGAACCAAAACTAAAAGCTTATTTATCACTCTATTGCACCGAGAAAAAACTAGCTATTGAGCAATTACAGCTTTTTAAAACCTCCTTTATAAGCTTTATGCAAAAAGAAGGTTTTTATATGTAAAGTAAAGACAAATAGACTAAAAGCCCTAGGCCTAAGCTAGGGCTTTAATTATCGGGTATTTTTGTTTAGCCTTGCTCTATTTTATTATCTGGCGCAAGCCAAAGGGAGCATTAGACTTTACTAATATTCGATACCGCTTAGCTAGATAAGCCTTGTTAGGAGTATAATACCTATAACTTGAGTAACTAGGGTACATGCCAACACTCACTCTAAAAAATTAATATCTACTTATTCAAAAGTAACAACAATTAGCTACACTACGTGTCCTATTTGTGGAATTATTGTTGATGCCGCAGCTGCAGGAACACCACTTAACGCTGAAGCTGCTCCTCTGCCAAATACGCCACCTAATCTGCCAAGTATACTGCCACCTAATCTGCCAAGCAAGCTACCTGCGGCCTCACCTTCCACGGTTCCAACACCAGGTAAAAGAAGAGAGCCAATTGCAGCACCTGCTATTGGTGCAAGCACTTCCAAAGCTGTCGGCGCATATTTTTTGAATAACTCAAATAAGTTCCCTAAAAGATCAGCATGTGGAGCTGTGCTTGGTGGTGCCGTTGGTACTTGAGCTGCTGTAGCCGTAGATGCATCACTTGTATAGAGCGTTGGATCATAGTAATCATGCACTGGAGCATAATTTACATAACTTGGATAATCATAACTATATTGATAATTGTACATAAATAACATCCTTTTTTACATTTTATTGAACTTTTCAGGTATATAACCTAAAGTTCTGAGTTATTCTATGTTTTTAGCTAGCAAAGTGCTCTATGCTTCTAACCTATTTTTGGTTGTTTTTGCCCACTAAACATTTGGTATGATGTGAAAAAAAGATTAGTATAGTCCTTAATGAGATCATAGAAGTTACTAATGTTACTAATGGACGTAAGGATCGATGCAAAAAATGACTTAAAAAGCCCTAAGCGAATTTAGGGCTTTAGTTATTTGATACTTGCTCTAATTTATTATCTGGCGCACGCCAAATGGAGCAGTATACTTAATTACACTAAGGGATGCCCTACTTAGGCAGGTGCATTGTCAACTAAGCTACCTAGTTTGCCCATTATACTGCCACCTAATCTTCCAATCAAGCTACCTGCAGCCCCGCCTCCCACGGTTCCAATACCAGGTAAAAGAACAGAGCCAATTGCGGCACCTGCTAGTGGTGCAAGCACTTCCAAAGCTGTCGGCGCAAATTTTGTGAATAACTCAAATAAGTGGCTCAAAAGATCAGCATGTGGAGCTGTGCTTGGTGGTGCCATTGGCGCTTGAGTTACTGCAGGCGTAGATGCATCACTTGTATAGAGCATTGGATCATAGTAATAGTGCACTGGAGCATAGTTTTCATAACTTGGATAACCATGATCATATTGATAATTGTACATAAATAACATCCTTTTTATTTTCTATTGAACTTTTTTTCAGGCATATAACCTAAAGTTCTAGGTTAGTCTATGTTTTTAGTTAACAAAGTGCTACATGCTAATAACCCGTTTTGACTGTTCTTGCCCACTAAACATGTGGTATGATGTAAAAAATAAGATTAAAATAAGCCTTAAATGGGGTCCGCGGGAGTAACTAATGGACGTAAAGATCGATTCATTTACTGGTCCTTTAGATCTTTTACTTTACTTAGTTGAACAAAAAAAACTAGATGTTTGTGAAGTATCGCTAGCAGAGGTAGCTGATCAGTTTCTAGCCATAATTAAACAGATAGATCCTCAAAATTTAGGGGTTGTAAGTTCTTATCTTGTTGTTGCTGCCAAGTTAATTGTGTTAAAGAGCAGAGCAATTTTAGCAGAACTTTGCACAAATCTCTCAAGCACTGAAACTGAAAAATATAAAGTTACCATTGCCAGTTTGCATATTGCGGAAGAACTACTGCAACAATTACTGCGTTTTCGAGCATACAAAAAACTGGGTGATATTTTAAGTACCCATGTAAAAAAAAGGCAACAACTTTATACTCGTAAACCATTAGCTTTAAAAAACCCTGACGAAGATTTTAATAGTCTCACGGTTCAGAAACTAAAACAGATCCTTGCGCAATTAAACCAAAAAGATATAGTTTCGAGCAGCAATTTGCTCCAAAAAGTCTTCAGTAACACAAAAGTTTCATTAGAAGAAAAAATGCTGTATATTTTAAAAATGTTACAAAAGGGTTCAACAATTTTGTTCTCGCAGTTAATAGCCTGTAATCCGGGTGATAGGAAACAGATTGTCGGAACATTTATTGCCATGTTAGAACTTGCAAAAGAAAAAAAAATAAGCATTGAGCAACAGCACTTGTTTACCGATATTTTAATGCAGGAGTTGTAGCCAATGGTTAAGGCACTCTTGGAAGGCTTGCTTTTTGCAGCTGGTGAGGCTGGCGTTACCAAAGAAGAATTAAGTGCAATCACCAAGGAAGGCTGCTCTAAAATAGCTAGTTTATTAAAAGATCTGGAGCAAGATTTTAAAGTTTCGCGCCGCGGAATTCAACTAAAGCTATTTCATAATAAGTATTTACTTACAACACTTCCTGAACATCACAGTTATATAACAAAACTTCCTCATATTAGGGATAGCAGCTTATTATCTAGAGCAGCATTAGAAACCTTAGCAATAATTGCTTATAAACAACCGCTAAGCAAAGAGAAGCTAGAACAGCTGCGCGGCATTCGCAGCTCACGAACTCTTAAAACTTTAGCAGAAAAAAAACTTATTATGGCCACAGACTCAGAACAAGGACCTGTTTATCATACAACAGACACTTTTTTAAACTATCTAGGTTTATCGAGTTTAAACGACTTAAAAGAAACTGCATTACCATTAGTAAAGGAGTAGTAAAAGATGTTAACCAATATCGTTGATTTACCTAAATATACAAAAGAAGAAGAGGTCTCCTTTGGTGGCTGGATTTCTAAGAAAAGATCGAGCGGAAAAATTATCTTCCTAGAAGTGCGAGATGGCACCGGTAATATTCAAGCTGTTGTTTGTCAGCAAAATGTATCAGCTGAAGTTTGGCAACTTGTACAAGGGTTAACCCAGGAAAGCTCCTGCTATATTTATGGCAAGGTTAACCCTGACGCTCGAGCTCAAAGTGGCTATGAACTGACCGTAAGTAATGTAAAGCTGCTTTCTTTAGCTCATGAGTATCCAATTGCAAACAAAGAACATGGTATAGAATTTTTGCTGGATCACAGACACCTCTGGCTTCGTTCAGCTCGGCAACGTGCTATCTTAAAGGTTCGGGCTGCTACAATTAAATATATTAAACGATACTTAGATGATAATAATTTTATACAAGTAGATGCCCCAATTCTAACTCCAGCTTCGTGCGAAGGAACTACCGAATTATTTCATACCTCCTACTTTGACGACGAAGCTTTCTTAAGTCAAAGCGGACAACTTTATATGGAGGCTGCAGCAATGGCACTCTCTCGTGTCTATTGTTTTGGCCCTACTTTCCGCCATGAACGTTCTAAAACTAAACGTCATTTAATTGAATTCTGGATGATAGAGCCAGAGATGGCATTTGTGGAACATGCCCAAAATCTAGAAATTCAAGAAAGTATGCTAGAGTTTGTAATAAAAGAGGTTCTAGCTGAATGTACCGCTGAGCTAAAGCTCCTAGATAGAGATCTAACTAAGCTGAACAGCATAAAAAAACCGTTTCCTCGGATAACTTATGATGAAGCTATTACGATACTCCATAAAAAAGGGTTTACTGATTTCACTTGGGGCGAAGACCTCGGTGCAAAAGAGGAACGTGAGCTAGCAGCGTCGTTTACGAAACCACTCTTTGTCACCCACTATCCTGCAAAAATTAAGTCGTTTTATATGCAACCGGTTAAAAACCGACCTGAAGTAGTTTTATGCGCTGACCTTTTGGCACCAGAGGGGTATGGTGAAATTATTGGCGGTAGTGAACGTATTCATGACCTAGAACTCCTTAAGCAGCGTTTTGAAGAGCACAACCTCCCTAAAGAAACGTATAAGTGGTACTTAGAACTACGAGCCTATGGTAGTGTACCACACTCTGGTTTTGGCTTAGGGTTAGAACGCCTTGTTGCCTGGATATGTGGTCTGTCACATGTTCGGGAAGCTATACCGTTTCCCCGAATGCTTAACCGTTTTTATCCTTAACATAACAGAAAGGTTGAACTAATAAATGAATAATCAAGGAGCCTGCGCTACCGTAGTAAAATTATTAGAGACAGGTTTTATCTCGCTACCTGTCTTTTTATTTACAGAATATAAACGCTTGGGTTTATCCGAAATAGAATTGCTATTAATTGTACAATTAATGATTTACAAAGAAAAAGAAGGAATCGATTTCCCAACAGCTGCTAAACTAAGTGAACGAATGCAGCTAAAACAAAATGCTATTTTTGATCATCTACAAAGTTTAGTTGTAAAAGGCTTTGTCCGCATTGAACAGGGTTACGACGAAGCAGGCCTCTGTTGCGAATGTTACTCCCTTTTACCGCTAAAAGAACAGATGGCAGCAGCCTTAATGGAAGGTGAACCGAAGTTAACTAGCAGCCAAAAAGATGCCTATGCACGATTGTTCGCATTAGTTGAATTAGAATTTGGCCGTACCATTTCACCCTTTGAGACCGAAATATTAAGTAAATGGCTAGACGAGGATAAGTATAGTGAAGGACTAATCGAAACTGCTTTGCGTGAAGCAGTCCTTGCAGATAAACTTAATTTTAGATATATCGACCGTATCTTGTTAAATTGGGATCGACGCGGAATCAAAACAAAAGCAGAAGCACTTGAATATTCGCGAAGTTTTAGAACTAGTAGAACTGTTGAGGGTAGACACGACTCTGCTGAACTATGCCAGGAAGCACACTTTACTTTTTATAATTGGGTTACTGGTGAATAGTCTAGCTGTCAGCCTATTTGTTACTTTTAGCGTCACCATTTTTAAGTCTAGAACATATACTGCTCTAGGCTATAGGATTTTGTTACTAACTATGTAAGTAGTATAGCCTCAAACTTTCTTTGCTTGTTTTTACAATCTACTATTAATTTTCGGAGGAATGTAGAATGAATAATTACGATAATTACTACTACCCAGAGTATTATGATCACCAAGCTCCAACTAGTTATCATTATGGATTAGACAATGACCCATATTTACACACCAATGCTAGTATTCTAGGAAGTCTCTTTGGAGGAGGAGGAGGAGGAGGCGGTGGCCTTGGGGATCTACTAGGCGGCCTAACTCAAATCCCCCAAGAAATACTTGGAGGTCTAACTGGAGCTGCAGGAAACCTGTTTGGTAATTTAGCTAATTCTGCAGGAAGCATGGTAAGTAACATGGCTAGCGGAGCAATAACAGGCGCCGCAAAGATACCGTTAGGCATCCTCTCACCTTTTGCCAAACTTGGAACCATGATCGCTGGAGCCGTTGGTGCTGCTACAGGAGATAAAAAAGCACTACAAGCCGCTCAAGCCTTGAATATAATAGGCAATATTGGTAGTGCACTTTAAAAAATATATAATCCTATTATAAAATTGTTAGTCGGTTTACAAAAACCGGCTTTTTATTTTATTATTAATTAACCGTGTGGTTTAAAAAAAACAGCTGTAAAAAAAGAAAAAATTATAGCCGCGGAGATTCCAGCACTTGTAACCTTAAAAATACCTGCTAAAAGACCAATAACGCCATCCTCCCTAATTTCGGTTAAAGCGCCTTTTACAATTGCATTACCAAAACTAAATACAGGAACTAATGCCCCAGCACCTACAGCTTTAACCAACGGTTCATACCATCCGATACCCCCTAAGATTGCTCCAATAACGACAAACGTACTTAAAATGTGCGCAGGAGTTAACGGTGTTAGATCCATCAGCAACTGTCCAACCATACATAATATACCACCAAAAATAAAAGCATAAATAATAATAGCCAAACACGATACCCCACTTATACTTTCTAATTTTAGTACTATTCTAGACATAATAACCCTTCTATATACGGTCCAAGCACAACAGCAGTTAAAAATACATATACTACAGTAAAACTATAGAGAAAGATTTATTGCTATAGTTTTTAATCTATCAACATGAGGAGCATAATAAATGAGTTATTTTTATCAAAGACCCACGCAAAATTTATATGACACAGAAGAATATGATTATAATGACCCGCGTCTTCACACAAATTTTTTATCTTTTTTCGGTAATTTAGGTAATACGCTTAAAAGTGGCTTTGAAGACGTTATGGATGTAGGAAGAAAGGCTGTGGAAACGCTTAGCGGTGGACTGATCGGAGGACCAAGTCGCCCCAGTGCCCCTCCCGCACCTCCAGCTGCAGCACCCCCAGATGCAGCACCTGTACCTCAAACACCTGGTCTTTATAATACACAATTTGGAGACTGTAAACTACTTGTTAGAGCACCAGA
>JBDKGC010000013.1:0-9354 GCA_039798385.1 Bacillota bacterium | reverse complement strand
CTTTAGGGTATAATTAAATTAGATTATTTAAATTGTTTGGATAAAAGGGGGATGCGGTTGTCAGAATTAAACTTAGAGGATCTACGTAAACTTATTAAGTTGATAGATGATTCTACTATTTCGGAGTTTAAGTTAGATAATAATGCAGGCACAAGCATTCTTATTAAGAAAAAAACGACAGCTGATGTGTTGACGGGACAGTATACTCTTGCTCCTCCAATGGCACAAACGATTGTTCAAACGCCTGATGATAAGGGCGATTCTATGCAAGAAGTAGCAATGGCGGAAGAGTTGCAGGAGATTGTGGCGCCTATGGTCGGTACTTTTTATCGCGCTGCATCGCCGGGAGGAGATCCTTATATTAAAAAAGGGGATCAAGTTGAGGTAGGACAAGTTGTCTGTATTGTTGAGGCCATGAAGCTAATGAATGAAATCGAGTCGGAATTTAGTGGCGAAGTGATAGAAGTCCTAGCGGAAAATGGACAACTAGTAGAGTATGGTCAGCCATTATTTTCAGTAAAGAAGAGATGAATCATAGAAAATCATAACGGGTGGGGCTATGTTTAAAAAGATTTTAGTAGCTAACAGAGGAGAAATTGCGGTTCGTATCATTCGTGCTGCGAGTGAACTAGGTATCGGGACAGTAGCCATTTATTCTGAAGCTGATAAAGAGGCCTTGCATGTAAAGTTGGCAGATGAGGCCTATTGTGTTGGTGGACCGCTGCCACAAGACAGCTACTTACATTTGCCAAATATTATGAGCATCGCCACCTTAATAGGTGTTGATGCTATTCATCCCGGCTATGGTTTTTTGGCTGAGAATGCTGCCTTTGCGGAGTTATGTGCTGTGTGTAGTGTTAAGTTTATTGGGCCTAGTGCCGAAGCAATTAAACAATTAGGAGATAAGACAGCTGCACGCAAAATATTTCAGCAGGCTAATATACCTATTATTCCTGGTACCAGCACTGTTTTTACTGATGTTGAAGAGGCGCGACAAGTCTTAGCTAAAATTGGTTATCCAGTGATGCTCAAGGCTGCTGCTGGCGGCGGTGGAAAAGGCATGCGAGTTGTCTGGTCAGAAGCTGAACTAGCAGATCATTTTTTATTAGCTGGACGAGAAGCAGTTGCAAGTTTTGGATATGGTGGGCTGTATGCCGAGAAGTTTTTAGTTGAGCCCAGACATGTAGAGGTCCAGGTGTTAGCTGATCAATATGGGAATGTTGTTCATCTTGGGGAACGTGATTGTTCTTTGCAGCGCAGGTATCAAAAATTGATTGAAGAGGCTCCTTCGCCAGCAGTCTCTGAAGAGTTGCGTGAACGGATGGGGACAGCAGCTATTCGAGCAGTGCGAGCTACTAAATATGCTGGTGTGGGTACTGTGGAATTTTTGCTGGATAAAGAAGGTTCATTTTATTTTATGGAGATGAATACCAGAATTCAAGTTGAGCATCCTGTGACTGAAGAGCTGACCGGGATTGATTTAATTAAAGAGCAAATAAAAGTCGCTGTTGGAGAGCGGCTGGCGTTAACCCAGCAAGAGGTGAAATTTTCTGGGTGGGCGATGGAGTGCCGGATAAATGCGGAGTGTGCCGAAAAAAACTTTACTCCTTCGCCAGGAGAGATAACTTTTTATCTTCCACCTGGTGGACCTGGGGTGCGTGTAGATAGTGCTTGTTATCAAGGGTGTAAGATTTCGCCTTATTATGATTCACTTATCGCGAAACTGATAGCACATGGAAGTACGCGGCAAGAGGTATTAGCGCGCATGAGACGAGCTTTAAGCGAGTTTGCAATTTACGGAATCGAAACAACTATTCCCTTTCAACTACAACTAGTGAATAATGCGAAGTTTATTGCTGGTGATGTGCATATTCAATTTTTAGAAAAAGAATTATTGGAGGTATAAATGATGGTTGATGAGATTGTGATGAATGAGAATACTGGCCTGGGTAAAATAGAGATTTCACCCGAAGTTATTCAAGTAATTGCTGGCTATGCAGTGAAAGATATTCCAGGCGTTGTAGGTTTGGGTAGCGGCAGCGTGATGGGCGATATTAGTAGTTGGCTGGGTAGAAGTAATTTTCGAAAAGGGGTACGTGTGGAATTAGGAGAACGGGTTGAGATTGAGGTCTCGTTAGTTGTTTCTTATGGTTTTGCTTTGCCGAAAGTTGGTAGACAGGTGCAAGAGAAGGTTAAATCTTCGGTCGAGATGATGACTGGCTTGGAAGTCGAGCAGGTATTGGTTCGTGTGGAAGATGTTAAACTAATGCAGGGCGAGCAAGAGGATAAGTTATTAGAAGCAGAATCTTCATAATAGAGTACTAGCTTTAAGAGTTATTTTAACAATGGCAGGAAAAAATTACGCTTATTTAGAAAAAAGTTATGATTGGTTTAAAAATCTTCTTGTTACTCTATAAAAGGGGGTAATATTAGGATGAGGATAAAGTTAGGGACCTCTATCTGTATTTTGTTTGGTCTGCTTGTTGGCGTGCTCTTTATTATTGCTTGCACGCCTCCTGTAGCTACGTGGTGGGAGCTATCGGTCGATGGTGAAATTATCGAGCATAGCGAGAAATTTTTGATGTTAGGCATTGTTAGTGGCGCGTTTATTTTCTTATTCCACTTAACTCTTTTAAAGCTTATCTGGAAGCGTTCGGATAAAGCGCGCAAGCAGACTTTTTTGCAACAAACAGAGCTAGGTGATATTCGGCTTTCGTGGGAGAGTATCACAGAGATTGTATCGCGTGCGAGTAGAAATGTACGTGGAGTGCGAGGTTTACATGTTGGCATTAAACATGGTGATAAAAAGAATAGAGGTGCGCTACGGCTCAAAGTGAAGGTGCATGTTGATGGCAATCGTCCATTTAAAGAACTTACCAAGGAATTACAGCAACAAATTTACTATCGCCTCGAGCATATAGCAGGGCTTAAAGTTCGAGATATCTCGATTTATATTCATAAGGTTGTGCAGAATACAAAAAGCGCTTTACGTGTAGGGTAAGGAGGGCTTGAGGTCTATGAGTGACTATGAATGGCGTCAGATCTTACTTAAGTATAATGGTCGCATCGTTGCAGTCTTAGGAGCTATAATTTTATTTTTTATAATTTATATGTTAAGATGGGCAGCAATCTTATTTATTATTTTAGTAGTAATTGGATTTTTAATTGGTTATACCGTTGATCAAAAAGGTGGCTTTAAGGAGACAAAAGTGGGTCAATTATTTTATAAATGGTGGCGAGAATGAGCAGTCGACATATAATTCGCAGATATATTTTAGAGACTTTGTATCAATTAGAGTTTTACCCTGTATCGGAACACCGAGCCGTCTATTTTAGAATGGAACGAAAAATTAAAGATAAAAATGGGAAGCTTTTTTTTCGTTCATTAGCAGAAGGGGTACAAAATAATTTAGGGCAGCTTAACAAAATGTTAGATAAGTATTTAAAAGAAGATTGGAGTTTAGAACGGTTATCACTTGTGGATCGTGCTATTTTGCGACTTGCTATATATGAGCTTTGTTTACAGAATGATACTTCCAAGACTCCACCTGGGGTAGTGATAAACGAAGCGGTTGAGCTTGCAAAAGAATATAGTGCTGAAGAGTCAGCTAAATTTGTAAACGGTGTCTTGGGTCACATAGTACGAGATACTATGCCTATTGAGTGATTTGATTAGCAAGGTTGAAACTTATGTAAATAAAATATTGGGGCGACCGGAGGGAATCGAACCCTCGAATGCCGGAACCACAATCCGGTGCGTTAACCACTTCGCCACGACCGCCATACAGCATAGATGATTAAAATATAATGGCGGAGAGGGAGGGATTCGAACCCTCGCGGGGCATTATAACCCCCTAACGGTTTAGCAAACCGTCCTCTTCAGCCTCTTGAGTACCTCTCCGCAGGGCTAAATATATTTTAATTATAGCGTAAAGCAACAAGGTTTGGCAAGCGTTTTGCTCACTATTATTGAAGCTACTCGCTCTAAGGGACTGATCCTTACTCCCGATAAATTATATCTAATTTCTAAACAAGTTAGGTCTTTAGTAACTCGAAAGCAAGCGTTAGTTTTTTCTACTTACCGTGAATGGTCTTATGTTACCAAATTTATTTTTATTAAATGGCACTTTTCTTTAAATTTTTGATTTCCTGCAATCAATTGTAGTCCGGGAATATCAGTTTGAACAGAATTCTCTGGTTCAGTGTCTATTTGGCAAAAAATTTTCCTTTGGTAATAATTCTTTAACCTTTTTTGGCACAAAATTTTTGGGCTGATAGCTGTTTATTAATTTATTTGCTGGCACAAGGCCACTAGCTGTTAAAATTAAATCATCCATTGCTTTTGTTTTATTTTTCAATTTTATCCGCTCCTTATTGTTAAAAAAATTATAAGACAGATCACCTGCCTTTGGTAGTCTATGTAATTATAGTATTTTTGCTTAAGGTTTCTGCCTAAAGTCATTTGCTTTTTGAAGTACAAAAAAACTAGCTCTTGCATGCCAATTTGGTGTACAATACAGTTAATACTTTATAATTAGGAGGCTGCAAGGAAACTGACTTCTCATCTATCTTATTCCCTTTCATTGTTACT
Source organism: Bacillota bacterium (assembly GCA_039798385.1). GTDB lineage: Bacteria > Bacillota > Bacilli > Thermoactinomycetales > Thermoactinomycetaceae > JBDKGC01. Next base: position 4,763 of record JBDKGC010000013.1, on the reverse strand, counting down.
TTGGGCCTTAGGCCTGATGGTATTAGTCATGCCTATTACGATAAAAATATTAAAAAGCGTGAGTGCGAAGCAGATTGTTCGAATTCACGGACCAAAAGCACACTTAACAAAATCGGGTACGCCTACCATGGGTGGGGTTGCCATTGTGTTAACTACCCTGGTCATGACTTTTTATGTCACAATGGATGCTTTTTTTAGATATAGAGGTTTACATTTAAAGGCGCTCTTCTTTTTAATTTTGGCCACTGCAGGATATGGTTTACTAGGCTTTATTGACGACTATATTAAGGTTGTAAAACGACGAAATCTTGGGCTGACTATTCAACAAAAGTTTTTAGGCCAATTAACGATTGGTGTGGCTTTATACTGGTTATTATTACTAGTCCATGTTAACCCCGGGTATCACTTGCAGTTTGCTTTGAAAATTCCATTTGTTACGGGTGCTTGGTCGTTAGGTATCTTATATTTGCCTTTTTTAATTTTTGTGTTGGTTGGGACAGCTAATGCTGTTAATTTTACTGATGGACTGGATGGTTTATTAGCCGGAACAAGTATCATTGCATATGGTTCCTATGCTTTAATTAGTTTTCAGCAACAACAGTGGGAGTTATGTTGTTTTGCGTTAATTTTGGTAGGTGTTTTATTGGGTTTTTTATGTTTTAATTTACACCCAGCTAAGGTCTTTATGGGGGATGTTGGGTCGCTAGCGTTAGGTGGTGGACTTGCTGCATTTGCTATTTTAACAAAGACAGAGTTACTTTTACCAGTAATTGGGGGTATCTTTGTCTTAGAAGCTTTATCTGTTATAATCCAAATTTATGCTTTTCATTTCCTAGGTAAACGTATTTTTCGGATGAGCCCGCTGCATCATCATTTTGAATTATTAGGTTTTTCAGAATGGCAAACCGTACTTTTATTTTGGTCAGGTAGTATTTTATTTGGTTTAATTGGAGTACTAATTTATTATTATGGTTATGGAGCAGAATTTAATGTGGAATCGTTGCATAGTATTGGGTGCGGCTCGTAGCGGCTTAGCTGCGGCAAAATTTTTATCAAAACTGGGCACGAGGGTAACTGTTACAGATAGCTGTCTTGCAAAATTCAAAGAGCCTTCCTGGGAAGAGTTACGAACGCAGGGAGTAGAGCTTTTGGAAGAGCAAAGTGTACTAGGAAAGTTTAGTGATTATTTATTTGAGTTAGTGGTAAAAAGTCCTGGAATCTCTTATAACGCCCCTTTAATTCAAGCAGCAATAAGACGGGCGATACCGATTGTGACTGAGGTAGAGTTAGCGGGTCGGGTTTCGTTAGCACCTATTTTGGGTATAACCGGAACCAATGGTAAAACAACGACTACAATCTTAGTTGGTAAATTGTTACAAGCGGCTGGCTATAGTACACTTGTCGCTGGAAATATAGGTCAAGCATTACTTGAGGTAGTGCCAAGTTTAACGGAGCAAGATTGGCTTGTTGCCGAATTAAGTAGTTTTCAATTGCAAGGTACAATAGATTTTAAACCCAAGGTAGCTGCTTGCTTAAATCTTTCACCAGCACATCTTGATTATCATGGGACATTGGCTGAGTATCAGGCTGCTAAAGCTAAATTATTTGCTAATCAAACAGCTGAGGATTTTGCAGTCTTAAACTTTGACGATTCATTTTGTCTTAACCTAGGCCGGAACCTAAAAAGCCCGCCCTATTGGTTTAGTGCTGAACGTGAGGTGCCACAAGGAATATGGGCGGCTAATAATTCAATCTGGTTTAAAAAGGGTGCACAGGAACCCGAGTTGCTGGTCACGATGGATAAGCTAGACAACTCTGTAGTACATATCGGCAATTTATTAGTAGCATTATTAATCGTAAAACTTTGTGGAGCACAGGTTACGAATCTCCCAGAGGTCTTAAGTCATTTTCAAGGTCCGGAGCATCGTTTAGAGTATGTGAGACGCTATAATGGGGTGGATTTTTATAACGATGCCAAGGCTAGTAACTTAGCTGCGACTAGTTATGCCTTGGCTTCTAGTAAGGCACCTATAATTTTAATTGGTGGTGGTTTAGACCGCGGAGATGATTTTTATGCTTTATTTCAGCGCTTTAAAGAAAAGATAAGATGGGTATGCGCCTTTGGTGAAAGTGGAAAACGTATGATTGCGGATGCCAAAAAAGCTGGAATTTATAAAGTGGACCTCGTAAAAGATCTGGAAGAAGCTGTTTTTCAAGTAATGAAAGGTGCCCGATCGGAAGAAACGGTCTTATTTTCCCCAGCTTGTGCTAGTTGGGACATGTTTAGCTCGTTTGAAGAGCGTGGAGGTATGTTTAAAGATTTAGTGCATAAGTTTTAAGCATAAAGTATCTTCCAAAAGGTGATACGCATATGCTAGAAACAAAGAAAAGACCAGATCTGTTTTTAATCATAATTGTTGCGAGCCTTTTAATGCTGGGAATCGTGATGATTTATAGTGCTAGTGCCGCCTTAGCCAACTATGTGTACAAGGATGCCTTTTACTTTGTAAAAAAACAATTGCTATTTGCTGGGCTAGGAGTAGGAGCAGTAATAATTGTATTAAAATTTGAGTGGGCGTTTTTTGAACGTATGGTTGTCTGGTTTCTATTAGGTTGTCACTTGTTATTAATGCTTGTTCTTATTCCTGGGATTGGTTTAGTACGTAATGGGGCGAAAAGCTGGCTCGGAATAGGTGCTTTTAGCATTCAACCTGCAGAGTTTACAAAGCTAGCGCTAGTTATGTTTCTGGCATGGCTATTTGCACAGCAAAAGTTTGACTTAAAAAATTTTTGGCGAGGTTTGGTGCCGGCATGTCTAATAATTGGTCTACCATTTGGGTTAATAATGCTCCAACCCGATTTAGGGACCGGCATGGTTTTAGTTGGGGCGGCAACGGTTGTTATTTTTGTTGCGGGTGCTCGCTATAAGCACTTAATCGGTTTTTTGTCTGTTGGCGTAGTAGGCTTTATCTTATTGGTTTTGGCGGCTCCTTATCGTCTTAAGCGGTTAGTTGCTTTTGTTGATCCGTGGCAAGATCCGTTGGGTGCTGGCTACCAGTTAATTCAATCTCTGTATGCTTTAGGACCAGGTCGCCTAATTGGATTAGGGTATGGCATGAGCCGCCAGAAATATCTATACTTACCAGAGCCTCATACAGACTTTATTTACTCTATTATTTCAGAAGAACTAGGCTTTGTGGTAGCATCCTTAGTTATTATACTTTTTACGTTATTTGCCTGGCGTGGTTTTAAGATTGCACTGCAATCTAGAACAATGATACAAAGTTTGACGGCAACCGGTATTACATCTATGATTGTACTGCAGGCTATTTTAAATATTGGCGTGGTGATAGGACTTTTTCCAGTTACAGGAATAACCTTACCTTTTTTAAGTTATGGTGGTTCATCACTGACATTGACATTAGTAGCGGTGGGGATTTTATTAAATATTTCGCGTTATACTAAAGGAGTTAGTTGAAAGTGATAAAAAAACTGGTGCTTACTGGCGGTGGTACAGGCGGGCATATTTATCCTGCATTAGCGGTGGCAGAGCTTGCGCGTAAGCGTTATCCAGGACTGGATATTGTTTATGTTGGTCGCAAGGGTGCCATGGAAGAGAGAATTCTAAAATCACAGCCCGAAATTAACTTTTTCGGATTAGATGTTTGTGGTTTTAACCGCCGAGCACCTTGGACTGCAGGTCGTGCGTTTTATTCATTTGCTATGTCTTATCTAAAAATACGTAAATTTTTAAAACTATATCAACCCCAAATTATCATTGGTACCGGGGGTTATGTTAGTGCGCCTACAGTTTGGGCCGGGGCTAATTTAAAACTACCTACGGTGGTGCACGAGCAGAATGTCATTCCTGGTTTAACTACGAGAATTTTAGCGCGCCGAGCTAGTTTGGTAGCTGTTAGTTTCCAAGGGACAAAGCTGAAGATTAACGCAACTAGGAAGCTGAAGGTGACCGGAAATCCACGAGCTAGTTTAGTTAAAAAGGCGCAACCAAAACGAGCGATGGCGAATTTAAAATTACCGGATTGTAAAAAACCATTGGTTGTTTTAGTTGCGGGTAGTTTAGGAGCTAGCGGTTTGCGAAATGTTTTTATAGAGCTTTTGCGAGAGGGTACAGTAAATAAAGCATGGAATGTTCTCTATCTTACTGGCAAAAGTCATTATGAGTTTGTAAGAAAAAATGTCACAGTAAGTTCTAATGTTTATTTATTGCCTTATTATGATCAGATGCCGGACTTACTTGCCTTAGCCACCGTGGTTGTGACCCGAGCAGGTGCCACAACCCTAGCAGAATTAACCGCACTTGGAGTACCTTCTATTTTAATTCCTTCCCCCTATGTGGCTAACAATCATCAAGCTTATAATGCAGAGGTTTTAGTAAGGAATGGAGCAGCACAACTTTTGAAGGAAGAAAATTTGACACCAATAACGCTTATTGATGAATTAACAAATATTTTGGATAACAGTGAACGTTTAGAAAAAATGCAACAGGCTGCTAAATCTTTGGGAAAAATTACAGCTGGAGAACAACTATTGCAGGAGATAGAAAAACTACTAAACTAAACGAAATAAATAAGCGAATTCCAATAAAGATTTTGTCTCCTACTCATGTTTTTCAATAGTAGTACACTAATGAAATCAATAGCTATTTATTTCTATTTTAACATACTGCCTTAATTTTATTTTTAAAGCAGCTAACACAAGACATAAACCAATTTTTGTTTCATATAGATATAGGGTAGAGC
>JBDKGC010000012.1:0-4910 GCA_039798385.1 Bacillota bacterium | reverse complement strand
GTATACGCACAGCATATATTGTATCACAATAAGAAAAGGAGGTGAAGGAATGCCTTGGGCTAAACTAATTTTTATCGGCACCGCTACCAACCTAGATAACATGGGGATTGGCGTTGCTTATGGTTTGAAAAGAAAAGCAATACCTTTTTTGTATAATTTAATTATTGCTTTTATCTCAGCACTTGTTACATTTTTTGCCGTAATCTCGGGTGGTTGGCTACGACAATATATTTCACAAAATTTTGCAGATTTAAGCGGCGGGATATTAATTATATTTTTAGGGTTATACACCCTTTGGCAAAGCAGAGCATCTGCAACCGATCCAGCACTCCAAACTTTGTCAACAACAGAAACTATGTCAATTATCTCTTGGCAAGAATCAATCGTGTTAGGCTTTACCTTATCTATCAATTGTATTGGCATTGCTTTTGGAGAAGGGATAGCAGGAAATTCACCCTGGCTGATAGCTTTAAGTGTTGGCATCTTTGCCATAGCTACTTTAGAAGCAGGCGTGAAAATCGGAAGCAAGGTGGCTACCGCTTGGATTGATAAGTATTCAGCTCTTGTTTCAGCCTTATTATTAATCGGCATAGGTTTTTACGAACTATTACCCAACATACAAGATTTACTTTGCTAATAAATCATTTATACTTAAAAATGGCGCATTATTGAGCATCTGCGCCATTTTAATATTTAAATATTATATTATTTAAAAACTATTTAGAAGGACGACGTCTTCTTATTAACATCCCACCGCCAACTAAAGAAAGAGCAGCAGCACCTAACGCAACAGCAGTACCAGCATTAGTTTCTGGTAACGCCTTTTCATCTGTACTTACTACTTGAGCTTTTTTAGCAGAGCCTACTTTTGCTGCTGCAGTAGCATGTACTGAAGCCTGTGCTTGTGCAGAAGCAGATGCCTGGCCTTCTTTAACGACAGCAATCGCCTGAGCATAAGCTACTACTTTTTCTTTTCCATCAACAGCTACTTCTGCTTCGGCTTTCGCTTGTGTAAGTAGTCCTATTAATTGATTTAAAGCATTTTTTATTTCGCCTGTATTCTTAGTTTCAGCTTTGATTTTCTCTACAGCTGTTTTAGCAGTGGCTGCATTATTAACACTAACAGCTACTTTATTATTTTCACCTACTACGACAACACAATTTTTTCCGTTTTTTGTTACTTTTACTTTATTTACCACTTTTTTACAACCTTGTGCACTGGCTTGTGGACTTGTACTTTCATCGGCAGTACCTACACAAGCATCACGTGTACCTTCAGAACCTGCTACAGAACTAGTGTCTGAAGCATTAGTAATAGCACAAAATGATAGACCTGTCATAAGCAATAAACTAGCTAGTTTAGCTTTATTTTTCAAAAAAAACACTCCTTTTATCAATTGCTATCTAAAACCTTCACCCACTCTTACCAAGATTAGGTCCAGCTAGCTTAGCTCAATTTCACTAGCATAAACGCATTATTTATTCTTGGTAGGTAGGACACTTTTTTAAAGTAACACATGTTTATTGTAAAAACAATGGTAATATTTGTTATAATTATTATTTAGGTAGTTAAAGCAGCGATTTGTAATCTGTAGTAACAACACTGGGCTAAAACACAAACTTGCAGCATAAGCTTGTATAAGAAACCTTAAAGACTATATCAAACTTAAAAGGTGTTATTTAGTTATGCGGAAAAAAGCTACAACTATTTTTTGTATTGGCCTACTGGCAATTTTAACCCTAATGCCTTATAAAAAATCTAATCCAGTCAATGCTTCGATTGCACATAAATTTATCGTGCTTGATGCCGGACATGGTGGTAATGATGGTGGTGCTGTAAATAAAAAAAATGGTTTAATTGAAAAAGATGTTAACTTAAAAATTGCTTGTTTTTTGCGTGACTATTTACAAGAAGCTGGAGCGTACGTCTTAATGACGCGTGCTCACGAAAATGATTCTATGCATATAACTAAAACAGAAGACTTATATCGCCGCGTATCATTAGCCGAAAAACGACAAGCAGACTTATTGTTAAGTATTCATTTAAACGCAGGACCCTCAAGCAAATGGTCCGGTGCCCAAACGTTCTATAATCCTATACTAGAGGAAAATATAGAGATAGCAAAAGCGGTGCAAGACGAGCTTATTCGAATTTTAAAAAATACTTCTCGCAAGCCTAACAAAAGGACAGGACTCTATATCTTGCGCAAACCCCAACTGCCCACTGTCTTAGTAGAAGTTGGTTTTATTTCACACCCTACAGAAAGTCTACTACTTGCGGACGAAGACTATCAGCGATCGCTTGCAGCAGCAATTTACTATGGTATAACAAAGTATTTTTCGGAAAAATTACCAGTCAACTAACGTGGGGAATCCTTGCTTGGAAGACGCGAAAGGTGTATACTAAAGGCATAAAGTAAACTTATTATATTCTAAAGGTGAGATAATAGTGGTCCTAACTTTTGAAATTATACTTTTGGTTATTGCATTGCTGATTGTGGGCATAATATTATTACAACCAAGTAAAGAAGGCGGCTCTGCACTCGGGGTCTTGTACGGCGGTCAACATACTTTTGCTAAAACCAAGGCACGCGGAATAGATATAGTATTACATCGAATAACCATTACTTTGGTTTCCTTATTTTTTATTATTGCTATATCCCTTGCATTTATTACGTAAATATCAACTTAGAAAGGCGGTTTACTTATCACCAAAGAAAAAATTTTGTGTTTTTTTTCCAATACTGGCTATTTACCTTTAACACTGGCCGAGATGATACAACACATGAAACTAGATGCTGAAGAAGGCAGCACATTAGAAAGTACTTTGACTGAAATGGTACGCAGTGGTCTTATCGTAAAAAAAAGCTTTACTTATGGCCTACCAAAAACATTTGGATTATTTGCTGGAAGATTAAGTCTGACATCGAAAGGTGCAGGCTATGTGGTATTGGATCAAAAAAATCATGAAGATGTCTTTGTAGCACTTGAACATCTTAATGGAGCTGTAGATGGTGATAAAGTCTTAGTAAGCATAAGCAAATCTAGCCTCTCCCGTCCTACAGGCAAAATCGCTTCTATTTTATGTCGTAGTAAAAAAAGAATAATTGGTCAATTTCAATTTATAAATAATGGTTTTGGATATGTAGTACCAGATAATAAAAAACTAATGTCGCAAATATTTATTCGCACCTTACCATCGACAATCTTAAAAAATGGCGATAAAGTTGCTGTGGAATTATTGAAATCAACTGGCTGGCATACCGTAGAAGGACAAATTGTACATGTACTCGGTGAAGCTGAGCAAAAAGATCTGCCTATTTTAACCATTTTAGCAAAGCATGATTTATCAACCAGTTTTCCAGAGCCAGTACTAAGCGAAAGTACAAATATATCACCAGTTATTACCGATCAAGAACGAGCTGCTCGCAGAGACTTATGCCATGATACTATTATAACAATTGACGGCGAAGATGCTAAAGATTTAGACGACGCAGTTTCGGTCGAGGAATTACCCGATCAACATATACGATTGGGTGTACATATAGCCGATGTAAGTCATTATATAGCTTCAAACAGTGCTCTAGATCAAGAAGCATATAAACGTGGTTGCAGTGTCTATTTGGTTGATCGTGTGCTTCCGATGTTACCAAAAAATTTATCCAACAACATTTGTAGTCTAAACCCATCCGTCGAACGGCTTACCTTAACATGTGAAATGCAGATTAATACAGATGGAAATGTAATTGTAGCAAACTTTTATCCTAGCATAATCAAAACGACTGCTCGAATGTCTTACACGGATGTCACCAAGTTATTACTAGCGCAAGATGAGGAGCTAGCTAACAAATATATAGAGTTACTACCTCACCTTAAATTAATGGCTAAACTTGCAAAACGCCTTAGAACGCAACGCATAAAACGAGGTGCTATTGATTTTAATTTTTCAGAAGCAAAAATAATAGTCGATAAGACCGGAAAACCAATTAATATTTTTAAAAAACCAAGGACTATTTCCGAGCGCCTTATCGAAGAGTTTATGCTAGTGGCTAACGAAACAGTAGCATCATTTCTCCATAAAAAAAACAAGCCAACTATTTATCGTATTCATGAACGGCCAGACGAAGAAAAACTACGTTTATTAGCACAGGTTAGTTCTGCCTGTGGTTACTCGATAAAAGGTAAATTAGATAAAGTAAAACCAAAAATTTTGCAACAACTATTAGGACAAATAAAAAATTCATCAAAAGAACCTATTATCAGTAAATTAATCCTGAAAGCGATGCAACAAGCACGCTATGATACAAAGCCTATTGGACATTTTGGTTTAGCTACGCCACTTTACACACATTTCACCTCACCAATCCGTCGTTATCCTGACTTGATTATCCATCGCTTATTACGTGAAGCTTTACAAGAAAAACATACCGAAAATGAAGTGAATGAAAACACAAAATTAGCCACTCTAAAAAAAGCAGCTTTACATGCATCTGCCTGTGAACGAGCAGCCGTGGAAGCTGAGCGCGAAGTATCCAATTTGAAAATGACTGAATATATGGTTGATAAGATAGAGGAAACCTATAGTGGTATAATAAGCGGTATAACCTCTTTTGGTTTATTTGTTGAACTTGAGAATATGGTCGAAGGGCTAGTTCACGTTCGTCAACTTAAAGGCGATTATTTTTATTATGACGAACAGCAATATGCTTTAATTGGACGACATTCACGACGTATTATGCAAATTGGTGACAAAGTTAAAATAAAGGTGTTAGCTATTAATTTAGAAGAACAAAAAATAGACTTTGAACTTCTGAAACACATTGACACTTCAAAGAAAAAAAGTTATAAATCCAAAAATATACGAAAAAAAATTAGAAAAAAAAAAGTAAAAAAATTAATAAAACCTAAAC
>JBDKGC010000011.1:0-2709 GCA_039798385.1 Bacillota bacterium | reverse complement strand
GTCCTATATTTGCTACGCTCTTTTCTACCCATCCTACTTATCTCCTTTTTTTACTCTAACAACTGTTATGTTCAGCATAATAAAATATATAGCTAAGGTAATTATAACACGTTCTGTTTTTTAAATGACACATGCTGAGCAAATTACTCGCATACAAATAATAATATGGACAAACCTAAAAGAAGACAGGGGGCCCGTGCACTTTGAGTAATCAGAAACTTTTGCAGGGGACACTTGTATTAATAAGCGCTGGTTTTATCACTAAAATCCTGGGCTTTGTATATCGAATTGCGCTCTCTAAATTAATTGGCGATGAAGGTATGGGCCTGTTTCAGATGGCTTTCCCGGTGTTGATCTTTGCACTTGTCATCACTACGGCTGGTATCCCGGTAGCAATTTCAAAATTAACATCTGAAACACTAGCACGTGGACAAAATGAACGCATTCGTTATATTTTATGGTCTTCATCAATCTTAATTACTGCACTCAGTATACTTGTAACTGGGACATTGATTTTACTCGCCCCGTTAATTGCAAAACGGCTGCTTACGGATGAACGAGCTATTTACTCTTTAATAGGAATTGCCCCTATTATTCCAGTCATTGCTGTTTCATCTGTCTTTCGTGGCTACTTTCAAGGCCTGCAGCAGATGGCTCCTTATGCCATCTCAACCATTATCGAACAGTGTGTTCGCATTTTTACTGTCTTGGTCCTCGCCCACTACCTCTTGCCTTTTGGCATTATGTACGCCGCGGCCGGTGCTATGCTAGGGATGGTAGTCGGCGAATTAACAGGTTTACTCTATTTAATTTGGTCTTATCATCGAAATAAAAAACAGCTTACTGCTATGCAAAGTATAGTGCAAAAGCAGCATACATCCTTAATAACAATCATGAAAAAGTTAAAAAATACAAGTAAAGAGATCATTCGCATCGCCCTACCAATAACTACAAGTCGCACAGCAGGATCTTTGGCTTATGCCGTGGAACCGATAGTTGTGGCTCAAAGTTTAGCATTGGCCGGAATGTCAGCTGCAACTTCAACCGCCCTCTATGGTCAATTAGAAGGCATGGCTATCCCTATTATATATTTCCCTTCGTTCATCACATACTCCTTATCAATCTCACTTGTACCAGCAATTAGCGCGGCGGCGGCCAAATGTCAAACATTACGTATACCCTACTTGATCGAACAATCAATTCGGCTCTGCCTGCTATTAGGCTCACCGTGTGCTTTGCTATTATTTTTATTGGCTGATCCCTTAGCAATTGCACTTTACCATAACCCAGGAGTAGCATGTCTCTTAAAGACCATGGCCCCTTATGCCATCTTAGTCTATTTACAAGGACCCTTAAATGCCATACTGCAAGGACTCGATCACGCTAAAGAGACAATGCATCACTCTATTATAGGCTCCGTTGTGAAAACTGGCTTTATTTTTCTACTAGCATCCCAGCCGAGTTTAGGTATTAACGGTGTAGCCCTCGCACTTAATGCCGGCATCTTAATCACTACCACATTAAATTTTATTAGTATTTTTAAAGAACAGCCGTTAACTATCAGCATAACAAAGGGAATTAAAATCATCTGCGCCTTAGCTTTAATGGGAGTAACGGCCAACTGGTTAAAATTACATGGACCAGTGGCCTTAGTCCCCAAACTATTAATTATTACACTCGGCAGCTTCACGGTCTATAGTATAGCCTTATTTTTATTTGCATTGATTACAAAACAAGACCTGGCCTGTCTACCACAATTAATAACATCATTTTGGAAGAAAAAATAATCTAAAACTAGACTAGCATAACTCAAGGCACATATAAATTAAAACTATTTCGGCGTAGCAACCGTTTTTGTGTAAATCCAGCCTTCCTTAGTTCCAAACTTAACTTTAGTGTAACAGCTCATTTGAGTTTTAGCAGCGTTAGCAAATTTTTTACTCCCGGATGCTAAGAGCTTTGTATTGGCAGGAATAGTAGCTATCCGCATAGCTTTTAGATCATTTGAAGTACCTCGAAAAACCCATAACGGGGTCTCCTTCATTACGTTTACGGTATGGCGATCCTTAGCTGCAATTATTTTTTTTCATAGGAGGTTTTCTTTTTTTAGAAAATTGTTTTGGTGGCACCTTTTTTATTTTTACTTTTTTGGGTAATAATTTTTTGAGAGAGCTTACCTTGCTTGTTTTTCGTATTTCTTTAACGGCGCTTACCGAACTACACAAACAAAGTGAACTAAGTGCTACTATACTTAATAAACTAACCTTTTTATCTAACATTTATGTAAATCTCCTCTGCTCTTATTCGATAATTTTAAATAGCCGGCTACATGTTTGCTTGTAAAGACACCTCCTTCCAAATTTTGTTTTTCTTTTTTAAAGATAACACACTAGAAAAAAGAAATAAAATATTAAACCTCACCACCTATTATTTATCCAGTGGATCCAAAAATAACTGACCTTCACTGTTAATACTAGCATAATAAATATCTTTAAAATTATTATAACCCCGGCGTAAGAGCTCGATCCTAAGCCAAGATGCACTCTTGCCTACCTTAACTAACCCCTTTGGCTGCACGACCCCCTCTACAATCACCGGTACTGGTAAGCGAAATAAACCTTTACATGCCACCTGAGCTTTTGGAAAAACGCTAAGCTTACCGGTCGTTTCTAATACCGCACACTCCACCTCGCTCACATCGGCGATATC
>JBDKGC010000010.1:0-6205 GCA_039798385.1 Bacillota bacterium | reverse complement strand
AGATTACATATACTTTTTATTATCAGCACTTTAGCCAAAAAGAGGGGTTTTTGTGAATTTATTGATTTGGTCTCAAATGTTATCCGCTGGTGGACAAAAATTATTAAGTAATCTAACTTTCGCGCTTGCAACTAATAAGAAAATCACCACTGTTACAGTAGCTTGTGCAAGTAAAAAAGATTATAACTTTCTCAAAAAAGAACTCTGTCAAACAAAAACCTTTTTAGACAAACTGAAAGTTGTTTGTTCAAGCGCAGAAGATGGTAATATTCTAGAACCATTTGGACAAAAATGTTTAAAAGAATGTGACATTGTTTACTTTAATTGGCCACACATTGTAGATCTCCCTACGGTGGCTATAAATAAACCAGCTGTCTGCACAGTTCAAGATACTACAAATTTCGATTTTGGATTAGATACTTATATAATTCTAAACGAATACTACATTAACATGCAAAAGTTCTTAAACAACATGAATTTAATTATTACTCCTTCGTGTTATGTTAAAGAACGAACTGCATCTTTATTAAAAAAAACAAAAAAAGATATTGTTGTTATTAATCATTACCACTCTCTTGTTAAAACCGCATTATCTAAATCCTCTTTACCTCCACCAGGATCTTATTTTATCTGTCCCACAAATTTAGAACCACATAAGAATGTAAGCAATTTATTTCTTGGATGGAAAAACTTCCAAAAAAAACAAGAACTACCATTAATTTTAATAGGGCCTAACACGCATTTATTAAATTACACAAAACCACACTGGTCGCATACACTATGTTCACTTATAGACAAAAATAACTTAAAACCAAATTTAGATTATTGGGCCTTAGGGTGCGTACCCGATGATGATAAAACATCACTTATAAAAAATGCAATTGCGCTTATTAACCCTAGTTTAGCTGAAGGGGGCGGCAGTTACCCAGTTGAAGAAGCATTAATGCTTAAAACACCTATCTTATGTTCAGATATACCGCCTATTCGCGAACAGCTAGCTGGACGAAATATTAAAAGCGTACTTTTATTTGACCCCGAAAACCCTATAACTATAACATACGCCTTAAATAATCTATTACAAGATTATGAAGCATTAAAAGCAGCAGCACAAGAAGTACCTACACTTACTACCAATCCCTGGATAAAAATTGCCCAAGAATATGTGCAAGCATTTAAAAAAACAATAACAAATTTTGAAAAATCATTACAGCTTAATACTCCTGATATAAATCCCAAAGTAAAAAACAACGTTTCTGATACTAGTAAATTAGTAGAAAAAACAACAGCACTTACTTCCACCTCAAGTATTATAAATTCATCCGAAAAAAAACCTAAACGAATACTTCTTATATGCCAGCACGATGTTTTTAATTACGAGGAAACACGGCTTTTAACCAAAGTAGGTTTTGAAGTAATTATACCAACTATCAATGACCAACCACTTAAAGTCTATGGAAAAAGCACCCTTGATAAAAAAGTTATAAACAACTTAAAAAGAATTAACTTTTCTGCTGATTGGTTTAATTTAAAACTGGATAAAAGTCTCCAGATAAAAGACCAGACGCTACTAAATGAACACATTGATATTATAGTTGTAACTGTACTTCTTCGCGAAATTCCAACCCTACTTGCCTGGTTTAAAGGATATATAGTATTTAAAGCCTGGGGATACGAAGATTTACATATGACTTATACAAACCGTTGCAATCATTTTAATATTAATTTAAATACCTTTTTGAACCCTAAATACATTTGGAGTGATATTAGTGAAACGATTAGGTTACCTGAAGACAAGCGTTTATACAACAAGGCCCTTTCGATAATTCCATATGTATCACAAGAAAGAGTACCCAGTACTAGATGGAAAGCACATGCTAGTCAAGCCGTCTGCTGTAATATTATTTCACAAATATCCACTAATCCTTATAACGCTAACTTATATGAACAACATAAACAACTTTTTAAAAAAATCCCCTTAAAGATTTTTGGAAACAACCATGTTAGTGCACTTACTGCTGCACAAACATCTAATCCAGAAATAATCGGCTTTTTAGATACTACTAACTACTATGATCAGCTAAGAAGTTGTCGTGTTATGTTTTATCACACCGCTAATCCCCATCATCTACACTACCACCCCATAGAAGCCTTAGCACTAGGTTTACCTGTTCTATTCCATAAAGATTCTATTATTGCCGTGGAAGCACGCAAATTACTTGGGGAGAACCTTAAAGAACTAGGCTGTTATACGGATTACAATGAAGCATTAAGTTTAATAAAAAGATGTCTTGACAAAACAGAATTTGCACTAGACTTATCTCTTAAGCAAAGACCCTTAACAAAAGAAGTCTTTACTAAGGAACGTGCCCTAAAGCAAGCATTAAAACTACATGAGCCACATAAATTATAATAATTTTGGAAATTAAGGAGCATATTCTTATGAAAATATTAGTTTGGAGTCACACACTGATGTCGACTGGTGGACGAACGATGTTAGCTAACCTGCTTTCGACGTTAGCAAAAGAGCCAGAAATCACATCGCTTCATGCCGTTTTAGCTCACCCGCTGGATTACGAAGTATTAACAGATATAATAAAACCAAACGCTAAACTTAAACTAAGCTGCTCAATAAATGAAGCAGCACATATTTCAAGTAATTTTGGTCAAAAGTGCCTCGAAGAATGTGATTTAGTGTACTTTAACTGGCCCCACGTCTTACCCAACATGATGAACTTAGAAAGAGTAAACAAGCCATCAGTCTGCACCTTCCAAGATACTACTGTCTGGGACTTTGGACTATACCATTATGACGCACTAAACCACTCGTGGATCGAGACACAAAAATTTTTGAAGAATATAGATCAAATTGTTGTGGCGTCTAACTATATAAAAGAACGTTTAGCACTGATGCTAGACACTGAGGAAACTAATCACATTAACATTGTTAAACACTACTATGTTTCAAAGGAAATTTTAAAAGCAAAAAATAAACCATCCCTACCCCTCCCACCACGGTATATCGTTTGCCCAACCAATATTGAATCCCACAAAAATATTGTGAATCTTTTGCTCGCATGGTGCCAGTTTAAAACAAGAACCGAGTTGCCGCTTGTCTTCTTTGGCAGTGGAACAGACCAGCTCGCCTATCAGGTACCAGAATGGTCACCCGGTATACCTCAAATTACTTCATTAGTCTATAGGAAAGGCCTCAAACCTCACCGAGACTTTTTCCCGTTAGGTTTAATACGAGACGAAGAAGTTATTCCCATTATAAAAAACGCCGAAGCGTTAATTATGCCTACTTTAGCTGAAGGTGGCGGAAGTTACCCTGTTGAAGAAGCCATAGCATTAAAGATTCCAGTACTTTGTTCTAGTATCCCTCCAATTGTCGAACAATTAGAAGGTCGCGAAGTAAAAAGCGTTCTATTTTTTGATCCAGAAAACCCCGTTGACATCTTGGGCGCTTTAAATTATTTTGTAGAGCATTATGAACCCATCAAAGCGATTGCGTCAGCTCACGAGTACACGTACACAGATTCCTGGGATCAAGCTGCTAAGAATTATCTAACTATTTTTAAGAAGGCGCTCAAAAGTAAGCCTAAAGAGATTAAAACTGCAACTGCTTTTCCAGCAGCAGAAAACCAAGCAAATAACAAAGAAAAAAGACTAGAACTCTACTGTAATAACGAAAGCGACATGCCTGCCATCCTGAACCAAATCTTTCAAAATGTTATCCCTAAGACTAAAAATATGGTAAACTAGCAAAAGAGATCGTAATCGTACGTTAAGTATTGTAACTAGCTAAAGGGGTTTCACGATAGTGGCCTATTGGTCAGAAAGCATTTTAGAGTTTGCCAAAATTAAAGAGCAGCTAAAAAACCTCGCAATTACTAGTGCTGGTAAAGAACAAGCTGAAAAGCTAAATCCAGCGGTTGAAAAAAACAGCGTACAAGAGCTATGGACCATGACAAACGAGGCACTTACGCTTGACCGTTTACAGCAACCGTTGCCTTTGTTACCTTTGCCAGATTTTACTGAACATTTTAAACGTGTTACTCGCAATGCCACATTAAATGGTATTGAATTAATAGAAATTTTAGCCCTCCTTAAATGCAGCAGACAAATAAAAACTAGTTTAAGCAAGCATAATTTACCAGCCTTTTTAGAGCTTGCACAGCAGCTTACAACTTATAACAGAATAGAAGAACTCCTGATTAACTCACTAGAACCCTCGGGCATCTTAAAAGATAATGCTAGTCCAGCGCTCGCAACAATACGTCACCAATTAACTACTAAAAAAGACTTAGCTTTAAAAACAATACAGCTGCTTTTTAAAAATCGAGCTAACATGTTACAGGAAGCGTTAGTCACAAAACGCTACGAGCGTTATGTCATCCCTATAAAACGTGAGTTCCGCTCCCGCATTGGGGGGATTGTGCACGATGAATCAGCTTCCGGAACCACTCTTTTTGTGGAGCCACCCGAACTGATACCCATAAATAATGATTTACTATCCCTTACTTGTGCTGAAAACCATGAAAGTGAACACATTTTAACAAAGCTTACAACTTCCTTAGCCCCTGATATTGAATCATTTCGTTTAAATTTAAACATTATAGGTCAGCTTGATCTGGCACAAAGTAAAGCTCTGTATGCCAAGCAGATTAAAGGTAGTTGTCCAAAAATATCGGCTGGTGTAAAGCTAAAGCAAGCTAGACATCCATTTATACCAAGCGATCAAGTTATAGCAAATGACCTCTATCTTTCCCCAGAACAGCGCATTGTTGTAATTACGGGACCTAACACCGGTGGAAAAACCGTCACCTTAAAACTTTTAGGGCTCTTAGCTGTTATGTTTCAAACAGGTATCCCACTGCCAGTCGCTGAAGATAGTTCGATGACGGTCTTTAATAGCATTTATGCTGACATAGGTGATGAACAAAGCATCGAAAAAAATTTAAGCACCTTTTCTAGTCACCTATTGCGAATTATTAAATTTCTGCCAGCTTTAACAGAAGATAGTCTTGTGCTACTAGACGAATTAGGGGCGGGGACTGACCCAGAAGAAGGCGCGGCTTTAGCGATAGCTATTATAGACTATCTCATTCAGAAAAAGTGCTGGGCCTGCATTACTTCTCATTACGGCGAAGTAAAAAATTATGCCCATTTAACAGCTAGCGTCATAAATGCCGCCGTGCAATTTAATTTAAAAAACCTCTCACCTACTTATCTATTAAAATATGGACATCCAGGAGCCAGCAATGCTCTTGCTATTGCCGCTAAGCTTGGTTTACCTACAACAATTATTAAAAAAGCAGAAGACCAACTTGGTCTAAAAAATAAGCACCTCCAAGAAATACTAACAGCGATGGAAAAAGAATACCAACAAGTACAAAGAAACCAAGAAACTACCACAATACTTAAAGAAGAACTATTGACTGAAAAATCCCTTCAACAAGCTCGCTTACAAAAACAAGAAGAAGAGCTACATAACAAAATAAACAGTATGTTAGCCGAAGCAGAGCAGCAAATTGAGGAAACATTAGAAAATATTAGAAAAGATAATTTAAAAGAACATTTGCTGCTAAAAGAAAAACAAAAATTACAACACCTCCGCCCACAGACAAATACCACTCTTCCTAAGCTAACACGCTCCCCGAGAATTGGAGATCTGGTCAGGGTAGAGGGATTTCAAGGAACAGGCAAAGTACTTACAGCGGGTTCAATTTTAACAATTCAATTTGGTCAAATTAAGACGAAAGTACCACAAGCAAAAATCACCCATCTGCACTTAGAGCGAACAAATACACCAAAGAGTAGGAGGCGCCACACTTCATCGCTGCAACTATCCTCCGAACATATCCGGGCCGAACTTGATTTACGAGGTAATAATTCTGACGAAGCACTTAGCAGAATTGACCGTTACTTAGATCAAGCACGCCTAACCGGTTATCGCGAAGTAACGCTAATTCATGGTAAAGGAACGGGAGCCTTACGTAAAAACGTTCAAAACTTTGTTGCACGGCATAAAGCAGTAAAATCTTATCGTTTAGGGGGCTATAACGAAGGTGGCACCGGGGTAACTGTTGTGGTTCTCAAGTAACAAGGACTCATACATATAAATTATTCACCTTAATTTAAAATAAAATTACACCACCATTTTAATAGGTGGTGTAAAACAAAGGATTAATATCGAGCAATTAAA
>JBDKGC010000009.1:0-5110 GCA_039798385.1 Bacillota bacterium | reverse complement strand
GCGTTATTTTAATAATAATTTAGTTTTTACACGCAATGGTGAAGTCTATGCTTTTTATGAAATTGATAGTTATAGTTATGAACAGCAACTTATGAGACAAGAGGAATTGAACAAGTGTTGGTCCAATGTTTTAGATGAAGGCCAAGGGGCTGCACAATTATTTATGTTGCCTAAGATGTACGATGCTGTAGAAATGAAAGGGCAAGTTGCACCAGCACTTGAACAGGAGGTGGAAAATTATACGACTTTAGCAAAAGCTTTTTTTTGCGGCCGAGAAAATTTTAATTATCGGTATTTTATAGGAATTAGGATTTTAAAGCGCAAGGATACCTTCGTTCAAAAGCTGTTATATACTAAAAGAGCATTGAAAAATTTTCTACTGCGCACAGCTGGTTTTAATGAACCTATAATTTCGGCTAATGAATTAGAAGATGCAGCAAAACGTGAACTAGTAGTCTATAGCAACTTAACGAAACATATCAGAATTAAGGCTGTAGAAACGGAAGATATTAGCTGGCTAATTGCGCGTGGTTTTTATCGTGGTCTGGGGGAACCTCCTGGACTGGGTGATTGGCAGCCGAGCCTTAGTTATCCACGGGAAATATTACGACTAACAGAAGGCCAAGTTAGTCATTGCTCTGCAAGAGTTCTTCAAATTCAGCAGTTTTATTGCGGTGAACATAAAAAGAGTTTTGTTAGTTTTTTGACAGTTGCAAATTTCCCTAAAAAGAGAAGTTTAAAAGATTGGGTATATATATTAAGTACCTTACCTTTTCCTGTAGAACTTTGTCTTAATATCAGAAAACAAATAAAAAATATGACAGAACAAGGCGCAAAATTATATGATACAGAGGTTTTAGTTGCCGTCGCAGCCACCGATAAAAAAGTGTTAAACTTAAGAGTGCAAATGTTAAAGGATCTTTATGGTTCAATTAAAGTACAGTTAATACTTCCATATGGTGAACAATGGAGTAGTTTTAATGCTTTTTTACCGGGTAATGCGGTAAGATTAAATGATTATGTGCACTATTTAAGTACGGAACAACTAGCTATTGGTTTATTTGCAGTGAGTAGTTTTAGTGGAGATAGTGCTGGCCATTTTATTGGTATGGCTAGCCATAATAGTAAGTCTGTTTTCTTAGATAGTAGAAAGCCGCGGAGCATTAATAATTTTTCAGCAATCTTTATTGGTGATAAAGGCATGGGTAAATCTGTTGCCGCTAAGTCACTTATTTATCAAGTTCTTTTGCGCGGGGGACGTGGGTTAATTTTTGAGGCCGAGGATACATTTTTGGAGTGGAGAACGACCTTAGCTAATTTTGATGATTGGGCCACGCTGATTTGTCTCGAAGATAGTGGGTTAAATGGTATTTTAGATCCTTTTTGTGGGCTTGTAGAAAAGGAAGAAATAATAAAAGAAGCTGCGGTCGTTAAAAAAATCTTTACACTTTTAGCTGGAGCTACCATAGGTACATATGAAGCTAATATGATTAACAAAGCGGTTGATTTTGTAGTTAAACATGAAGCTCGTCCTTCAATGTATAAGGTTTTAGTTTCATTAAGTAAGGGTGTCAAAGCTAAAAAAGAAGCTAAATATGAACAGTTGCAACAAATGGTCTTACTTTTAGAAGACCTAGCACTTAGTGCGCAAGGAAGATTGTTTTTTGCAGAAGAGGAGGCTAAACCACTAGAGTTTAAGAAAAGTTTAACTATTTTGCATTTAGGACATTTGGTAACCCTGGTGGAGACTGATGTGGAGCTAAAACTTACCAAGGCACTTTTTTTGGGGTTAGGTAATCTATGCCTAAAATTTTATGCTAGCATGGATGAAAGATTTAGTGCCATTTTGTTTGAAGAACTTGATTACCTGGAGACAATGGATGAAGGTAAGTTAATTTTAAATGCTTTGTGTAATGCAGCATCTAAAGCGAAGTCAGCTTTTTATGGTACAACGCGTAGGGTAGGAAATTCAATTGATTTGCAAAAGTTTTCAAATTGTTTCTTATATAAACATACAGATCAGAAAGAACGTGAAAAAATAGTTAACCAGTTAAATTTGCGTGAAAAAAGAGTTGATGAACTAACTACACTAGAGCCGCGAGAGGTTTTGTTTGTAAATGATAAAAGAGCTGTTACCAAGGTAAAAATAAAGGTTCTAGATGAGCGATTAATAAAAATTTTTGGTACATAACTTTCTATTATTTGATAAAAACTGAGGGACATCCTAATAATTTTTCTATTTCATTAATGCACTGAGCTGTTTGGGCAATGCGGTATTTTGCTGATAAATTAATAAGTTTTTTTGGTACTTCAAAGTAGAGATAGATTCTTTGTGTACCATGATGGTTTTGTAATGTTTCTTTTAGCTTTTGTAAAATTGCTGGTTTATCATTTGCTTTAGAGATCCGAATATATATAGCAGAAGTCTTTTTAGCCTTACAAAGAAGACTTTCTTGCATAAGAAGCTGTAGTTTAGCCTCTTTTGCGTAAGGTTTAAGACTGTCTAGTGCTCCTGCTTCGATTAAAACTTTTAGATTTGGGGTGCTTAAGGTTTGTGTTGCTTGCGCATGTTTTAAAAGATTAAAAAAATCACCTGATCTGTTTTGCGTATGCCACCTGAGAAGCTCATCTAAAGCTTCTGGACTTATATTTTTTATCATTAACAAGCCACTTCTAATCTTCTCTCGTTCAATCGTAAACTTTAACTCACTAAATTGTATGTCTGGTGGTAAAAGCGTTAATTTCTTTGCTTTAGCTTCCTGTAAATAAAGCTCTAGTTTATGCTCTTCGTTTAGTGCAGTATTTAATAACGATGTGAAAAAATAAAGGGGGAAATTAGCTTTTAAATATGCAGTTTGATACGTTAAAAGACCATAAGCAGTTGCATGGCAGCGGGGAAAACCATAAGAGGCAAATGTCAAAATAAACTTATATAGCTCTTCGCTTAACTCATAGCTATAACCATTTGTAATACAACCTTTAATAAAAAGTTGTTTATATATTTTTAATTTTTCTTCATGCCGTTTAGTTATTGCTCTACGTAGTATGTCAGCGGTACCATATGAAAGATTAGCCATATGATGTGCTATTTCTAAAATCTGTTCTTGATAGATAATTATTCCATGCGTTGGTTCTAAGATAGGTTTTAAGTGTGGATGTAGGTAATGAGGCTTTAGTTGAAGGTGTTTAGAACGAATAAAAAGTGGAATCTGTTCCTTGGGTCCTGGACGGTAGAGGGCTAATACAGCAATAAGTTCTTCGAAATTTTTAGGCTGAACTTTACGTAATAGATTGCGCATACCACGGGACTCCATTTGAAAGATGCCCGTGGTATCACCATTAGCTAATAAAAACAGAGTGGCTGGATCGTTTTGTATAGCTTGGTAAGCAGTAGGTGGTTTTTTATCCTTTGGCAGTAATGAAACTGTTTTTTTTATGAGCGATAAGGTTTTCATCCCCATAATATCAAACTTTATTAAACCCAATTTTTCTAAAATAGGCAGCGGATACTGAATTAAGGCAAGTCCGCCTTCTTTTTTTTGCAAGGGCAAAAACTTGTTTAAGGGTTTGCGTGAAATTATGACCCCGGTAGCATGTTTAGTAATAACGCGTGGTAAGCCGATTAATTTAAGAGCTAACGCAAATAAACGTTGTAAATTCGGGTCTGTTTTTAGTGCAGAACAAGTAGTAACTTCGTTTTGTGACGCATGATGCAGCAAGTTATTAATTACTTCATTGGGATAAGCAAAGACTCGCTCTAAATCTCTAAGCGCGGAACGAAGTGTAAAATGACCGAAGGTTGTAATTTGAGCCACATGTTCGTGGCCGTATTTTTCAGCAATATATTTGACTATCTCTTCCCGATGTTCGTAGGCAAAATCAAGATCGATGTCAGGTGGTTTTGTACGTTCGGGATTTAGGAAACGTTCAAAGATTAGGTTATGTTTTAAAGGGTCGACCTCAGTAATACCTAACAGATAAGCTACTAAACTACCAACGGCTGAACCGCGACCAGGCCCAACTGCAATATCTTGTTTATCGGCATATTTTACTAGATCATGGACTATGAGAAAGTAATTTGTAAACCCTAAATTATCAATAATTTTCAGCTCAGCTGTTAAGCGCATTTTAGCACTAGTATTAGTCTCGTTATATAGTTTAGCTAACCCAGCTTCACATAGTTTTTTTAACTTGGTGTATGCTTCATCTTTGTTTTTGTACAAGCAAGGTAGATGGTCCTGTTTATCGAGCGCTAGTTTAAGCTGGCATCGTTCAGAAATTTTTGTCGTATTGTAAATTGCGGCCGGAAAGTTGGAAAATAACTCTGCCATCTCTTGTTCCGATTTTAAGTAATATTCATTGTTTGGCAGACGACTAGGGTTATCTTCTTTAAACTTTGTTCTATGCAAAATAGCTGTTATCGTATCATGCAGTTCTTTTTCTTCCGGCAAAAGATAATGAACATGATTTGTGGCTACGAGAGCTAAGCCTAAATCATTGGCCAGCTTTATTATTTTCTGATTTAAAGTTGCTTCTTTTGCCAATCCATGGTTTTGAAGTGCGACAAATAAGTTTTTTTGCGAAAATATTTTTCTAAATTTTTGTAACCAGCAAAGTGTAGGATTGTTTTCTGAACTAGGGAGTGCGATAGCTATTAAACCGTCAGTATATTTTTTTAATTCAGTTAGGCTAACAGAAAGTTTAGAAGATGCAATGCTTGAAAGATGTAAGAGATGCTGATATCCTTGCTTGTTAGCAGCTAACAAGATTAAATTTGCAGCAGGATCCCTTGGTGTTAAAGATACCGTTACTTCACAGCCAATAATAGGTTTAATCTTTGCCTTTAAGCAAGCTTCATAGAAGGGAATTACGCCGTAGAGCACATTTTTGTCGGTAAGTGCCAGGGCAGGCATATTTAGGTTACTTGCTTGTTTGACCAACATTTCGATATTGACTGTACTTTTTAAAAGGCTATACGAACTATATACTTGTAAATGAACAAACGGCAAAGTCACAAGCTCGTCGCCTCCTGTCTGCAGTCAATTAAAATGTGAAATATTTTTGTAAATTAAAATAGCCTATTATAATTTTAACATAAAAAGGGTTATAC
>JBDKGC010000008.1:0-5610 GCA_039798385.1 Bacillota bacterium | reverse complement strand
GACGAAGATGAGCTTCGAACAGCAGCGGATAGTCGCCGCGATAGTCTTTTTGCTGTTCCGATAGCAGTCCAGGCCCTAGTATCAGATGAGTACGGCAGGCAAAGGTGGGATCAAATAAAATTACGCCCCTTCTTTGTCGATCGCCTTACATTATATTATGATGAAATGTAACCTTTTATCCTTATTTTACATAGAATAGCATGAATAAACTTATTAGAGGGTTATTAAAAGATGCTAACTTTAGGTGCTAGAGAGCTATGGGCTGAGGTAGAGCTAGAGCAGCTGCTCAAGGTGAATTATAATTTACGCATTAAGCAAATTGACCATTTAGAGCGTGGGATAAAGGTAACTGCTGATTTGGGCAATTTTTTGCTAGAGCCAGTAGCGAGTGGGACAGAGGATAAGTGGCAAATCGTTTCCGACCTTTATCAGCATGTCGCTGAAAATGCAGAAGCTTTTTTTCAGCTGCATTCTCCACGCATAACTTGCGCAGGTAAACCTTATTTTCATGGTTACCATGGAACATACCTTTTGCTTCCGTGGCTTAATGGAGAACCCTTTTATTTAACAAAAAAAGGTTATTGGGGTCGAGTTGCTTGTTCGTTAGCTCAGTTTCATATGGCGGGCAAGGGCTTTAAATCTAGCAGCTTTTTCTCTAGGAAGGCAACAGCTCGTTGCTGGAAAAGTCAATGGCAGACAATGTTACAAAAATTAGAGCTTTATCGTTTATCTGTAGGGTTAGCCGCTGTACCTTCGTCCTTTGATAAAATGTGGACGGAGCAGTTTGATTATATTTTTGCAATGTTAGAAGATGCCCTTAAATATTATGATAAACAGGGTGGAGATAAGACGTATCGTTCTCTTAGCGAACTTTGCAATATTTGTTATGGGAATGTTAGAGAAAAAAACCTGTGGCTGATGCCCAAGGGAGAGCTTAGATTTTTAAATTGGTCTAATGTATATATTGATTTGCGAGCACAAGATATAAAAGATTTGTTGATTTATGCTTATGGTCGTACAGGTAGTAAATCCTTAATCACTTATTTGTTAAAGTCTTATACCGGGATTTATCAACTAAAGGAGAAGGAACTACATTTAATTTATGCCGCAATGCTTTATCCCGAGAGGATTATGGCTTTATTAGATGCTGTATATAACCGTGAGATGATAGCTGAACAGGATGCCTTAATGCGGCTGACTAAAGTATTACAGTTTGAAGAACGTAAACTTAAATTATTAAGAATTTATAAAGAAATCGTAAATAAAGAGCTTGGTTTGCCGCTCTCTGGTGTCCGTTGGGTTCATAAGAGTTAAATAGTAATTTGGGGTAAAATTTTTTTTAAAGTTTTTGCTCCGAAACCAGTCACTTTTCGCAGATCTTGTATAGTTTTATAGCGGCCATTTTCTTGACGATAGGTTATGACAGCTTCTGCTTTTGTTGGGCCGACCCCTTTTATTTTAAGTAATGTCGCTCTGTCTGCGGTGTTAATATTGATTTTGTTTGTTGTTTGCGAGAGATTACTGAGCGATTGTTCCCCTTTTTTAGGAATGTAAATAATGATGGCATCGGTCAAAATTTGGGCAAGATTTATAGAGCTAATATCTGCTTGTGGGAGTAGACCTTGGCTTTTGGCTAGTAGTTGGTGCATGCGTGTTCCTGGTGGTAGGTGATAGACACCTGGATGCTTCACGGCCCCTTTTAAGTCCACCACAATTTCACTGCACGGTGGTACAGAATTTTTTTCTCGGGTCAAATAGTTGTCGTAAGAGTTTAATTGATGAGCTGTATTATCATCACTTTTACGCAAGATAAGATAGCCACAGAGTAGTGCTCCGCAGCTTAGTCCAAGCCATATAAACTTTTGGTGGCGATATAGATTGTATGCATTAGGTAACAATTTGTCGCGTAAGTCCTTTTGTATTTATAGTAATGCTATTCGTGTGGCGTCGCCCCAAAGCTTTTCTAAAGCATAAAATTCACGTTCCACTTGATGAAAAATATTAATTACCACAATGCTTAAGTCTAATAAAATCCATCGTCCGCCTTGTTCCCCTTCTATACTTTGGATTGATAGACCCTCTTCTAGAGGGTGGTCCTTGTAGGCGCGGGCAATGGCCTGTACTTGTCGCTCACTTTGCCCATGACAGATAATAAAGAAATCTGTAAATGTATTCTGGGGGCGAAGATCTAAGATAACTACATCCTGTGCTTTTTTATCGAGCGCTATTTTCGCTAGTGCTTGTACCACTTCAGTTGTCTTCATTACTTTGCTCGCTTTCTAACAAATAGTAGTTTCTCGTCACCAGGGTGCCAGGAAATATGACTTTGCTATTTTCAAGTAAATAAGAAATTTTTGTTTCTGTTACATGGAGCATTGCTTGGGATAGATCAGACTGAGCTAGCTGGCGAAGCCTTAGTACTCCTGGAAAATTACGATTGGGTTCGAGGTAGTCTGCAAGAAGGACTACCTTTTCAAGGTTTGACATATTGGGTCTACCCGTGGTGTGATAAGCAATACTGTTTAAAATGTCTTGGTTTTTTATATTAAAAAATTCTTTAGCTACTAATGCTGCTACAGGTCCATGCCAAAAGGTTGGTGGATAATTTTGAGCTGCCTCGAACTTAAGCCAATGTTTTAGTTGAATAAGTAATTGGGTTTCTAATACTCGCTTTAGTTCAAACGTTAATTTATTACTAGGCCATTCTTTACAGTAATCGTGTAGTAGGGCAGCAACTTTAGCATCTTCTATTGCTACCTGGTGACAAAAAGCCAATTTTTCCGCTGTCTCCACAACGCGTTTTGTATGTGACCAGCGTGCAAGAGAAAGTTGTTCTTTTGTATTTTTTTTTAGCTGTTCATAATTTAACACTCGTGGGACACACCAATACATTTATTATTCATATAACTTATTTTACTCTATTTATTACTCCTTTTACAATCCGCTTCTTAGTGAAAGTTCTTGTTAAGTGCATAGGAAATAGGAAAAAAATAGCTCTGCACAGTGTTATCTAAGCAACATGGTGCAAAGCTTATATTAGCTAAAGTATAACCTATATTTGTTCAACAGCTGTTATCTCAGGAATTTCTTCTTTTATGGCCTGCTCTATTCCTGCTTTTAATGTAATATGTGCACTGGGGCAACATGAACAAGCCCCTAGCAATTTCACATAGGCTGTAGTACCGCGTATACTGACTAATTCTACATCACCGCCATCTTGCTTAATGTATGGCCGTAAGTGATTAAGAATTTTTTCAACTCGTGTTTTCAGAGTGGTTGTCTCTTTATTTTGATTTTCTTCCATATTATTATCCTCCTAGTATCGAGCATCATTTAATTATCATAGCACACTATAAAGGAGAAACCTAGTGTGATGGCTGGAGAGAGGTGTTAAAATTTAGCAGAATCTAAAAATTCTGTATATTCTGTATTTACTTTCCTGGTGGTTGTTAGTATAATGCTTTCAAATGATCAATTTATGGTCATTTATATCATGCAAGAAGGGGGGTGTAGTATGAGGAAGGTGAATATTTAAAGGAGGTGAATCATTAGTTTTAGCGCTTTATACACACTAAGGAGGATAACTTTATTTTCAATCAACTAATACGTCGTACTAAAATAACCACTTTAAAAACAGTACTACTTGCAACACTTAGCTCTTTAGTTTTTTTCACCAGTATCAGTGAATCGTTTGAAACACCAGGAATTCCTACTAATGTTCAGTTAACTCGATTAATAGGGGTTTCAAGCATGACAGGGAAGTGGATTGCAGATCTGATTGACGCTGGAACTACTGTTCATACAATTATAATGATTTTAACCACCTTATCCACAGGTGTGGGAGGCTTAATGGCAAATGCTGGTCGTTTGACACTTATGGCCTATTTAAAGCGAGAATTGCGGCGCCGTGGAAGACGGGCATTTATTGCATGGTAAAAAAAGTTGGTCTGCGCTTGGCTTGGGTTTATGTTAGCTTGTTTTTAAGCAGTTTTATAACCGGTCTCTTTTTTGGAGAGGCCGGTTCCATAAGTATAAATCCACAAAGCTTATCTTGGAGTACTTTTTTCTATAATAATGTCTTAGTGGGCTTAAATTTTGTCTGGTCTGGGTGGTTAACCTTTGGTATCTGGCCTGCTCTATTAATTATAGGTAATGGGTTTATGATTGGAAACCATTTGCATGTTATTTTTTATACTTATGGTTTTTCTGGTATTGCAACTGGCATTTTACCACATGCTTTTTTTGAACTATGTGGGTTAGGCGCATTCGCAGTTTGTGGTTTTGTGCCTTGTTATTTAGTTATTTATTTTTTTCAAAGACGTAAATTAGTTTCATTTAAATTAATACTTACCTTTTTAACAAATTATTTAATATTCGGTGTTTTGTTCTTATTTATTGCCTCTTTAATTGAAGGCGGGGTGAGTTTTGTTAAGTGTTAGGCGTTAAAAGTTTACTTACATCAAGAAAGATTCTTATTTATAATTTAGTCCCTATCGTTTTTAGTCTCTTAATGCTAACGCACATTTTTATACCAAAGGTGTCATCGAACATGTTTGTGTTAGCTTTATTATTACAAGGTGTCCCTTTTTGTTATTTATTTTCTTTTATACTTAGTTTAGTCTCTTATTTATGTATTTATAAATTTAAAGCAACTCTTAGTTTGTTTGATTTTTATGTTGTTATAACTACATTTATAAGTATCATCTTCACGTGTACTACCTGCTACTTTTATGCGGAAAGCTTAGGCTATTATTTACCTGAATTTTTCTTGTTGTTACTTTTCGGGATTTATGTTGCATTATCTTGGGCCATGCATCGGTTTTGTGCTTTGGGCCGAAATGTTGCGTTAATGTATCCAACTATTATATTTTTATTGCAAATGTTGAGTTGTTGGGTAGTTCGAAGATGTTTAGTGTTAATAAACTTTTCTAGTTAAAAGGTGGTTTTAAATTGATAAATAAATTGCAGATAAGGAATCGTAAATTGTGGATAGGATGCGTTGCTTTAGCTGTTATATTAATAATAGGTATATGCTCTTCTTGTAGCTGTTTATGGCAACAGATTCTGTTAGGGGTAGCAGCAGCTCTCTTAGTAGAGCAAATTTTTAGTTTAATCACAAATTATCTAGCTACTGTGAAAAAAATTATTATTTTTAATGCCTGTGGTTTAATAGCTGCTACTTTACTTTTAATTGGAGGATGTTGGTGGTTTCTTGGAAATTTATCTTTTAATTTTGGTGAAAGAGCAATTTTTAGCGGAATTAAGTGGTTATGTCTTGTTTTCTCATTGCGTGTTGGTTATGACTTAGTTGTGAATTTAGAGAAACTAAAATAAATCTATTAATTGGAATAAGATATAAGTCGACCTAAAGACGGCTTATATCTTATATAAATGCGATTAGGACTGTAGTTTTTTATTGTCTACTTTTAAAGGTTTTAAACAAAGCAAAATAAGAGTGGATATTAGCCCTAAAAAGATAGCTGCAATCACCCAATTGGTGACGGATCTGTTCTTTTTCTTTGCAAAATTAATATTAATTACGATAGCAGCGCAACAGAGTCCGATAGAAAGCACTTGAAATTGTTCCAAGAAAAAACACCCCCATACCTT
>JBDKGC010000007.1:0-16359 GCA_039798385.1 Bacillota bacterium | reverse complement strand
GTGGCGCATAGGGGTCCAAAAGATGAGCTGGAGGAGGTGGAAACATTGCTGGAGGAGCTTTTAAGGTGGGCGGAACTAGTGAGTCGAAGCTAGTTAGCGGTGGCACGAATCCAGGTGCAGGAGGAGGTGAAAATATTGCTGGAGGAGCTTCTAAGGTGGGCGGAACTAGTGAGTCGAAGCTAGTTAGCGGTGGCACAAATCCTGGTGAAGGCGGTTCAGGAATATCCGTTGGTGGTACTGCTTGTTCTCTTAGCGTATTAATTAAATTTAAGGCGAGTGCTATTATGCCGCTGGTCTCTTGCAGCAGAACATCTGCTGGATAAAGACCAAGAGCTGCATCTATTGTCGGTTTTATCTCATATAAACTGTATTCCATGCCTGTTAGTGCAGCTGGTAGGTCACCGGTGTGGGGGATATTGCCTGATTTTAACCCTTGTAAAAGTGTTAGAATTAGCATTGCTTCTTCTTTTGCAGCGGTGTACATAAGGCGTGCAGCTGCAAGCTCTTCTTGTGAAATGGTTTGTGTTGCTACTGTTGATGGCGGCGGAAGCGTAGGATAGATTGGTTGATAGTCCACGCTGGGAGATGGAAAAGCTGTAGGTGGTGCTGTTGGAGACGAGGTATAAGGTGCAGGGGGTGTTGGAATGATTGGTTGATAGTCATCTGTTCTTGCTTTTTTTACGTTTGGCTTTTCACTGCTGCTTGTTGTAAGCCAGTTGTTATAGGACCAATTCATAAATTTTAACACTCCTTTGATATATTTTAATTTATATATATGTGCCACGCTCTTTAATTATGAATAGCTAGTCCAATACCTGCCAGGAATCGCCAAATTATCTAACAAGTTTTAGACATAAAATTCCTCTTTAAGTTCGATATAGTGATAGAAAGGGTGTGAAAAAAGACCGGTGCTGTATGTTGATCTTATCTTTCTATTTAATAGTGCTGTTGACTTGTTAGTTCTTTGGCTTACGGCTACTATTCGCAAGCAGGTTATTTGTTGGTGGCGTTTGTTGTTAACGGCTGGCATTGGCGGGTTGTACGTTATAGGCTATCTGATAGCAAATAGTTCTATTTTTTATGGTTTCTGTGGCAAAATGCTTGTCTCATTTCTGATGGTTTTTTTAGCTTTTGGTTTTACTGGATTTTTAGCGTGGTGGCGCAATGTGTTAGTTTTTTATCTAGTCTCGTTTTTATGTAGTGGTGTTATTTTAGGTTTAAAATATGCGGGGTTAGAGAAAGGGGAGGTTTTAGATAACTGGCGTGGGCCGTCTATTTCATGGACGTTGGTAATAGTTGGTTTTATTTTTGCTTGGCTCTATACTAGACTCTCATTTAAATCTTTAGCGGAACGAAATGCTATAAATGAGCAACTAGTACAGCTTCGTGTTTCGGTTATGGAAAAGGAGTTATTATTAACAGGTTTAGTTGATACTGGTAACCAATTGCGTGATCCGCTTAGTAGAAGACCTGTTATTGTAATTGAAAAAAAACAATTGCTAAAAATTTTACCAGTTGATTTAATGAGTATCTTGTCCCACCAGGCTACGTTTAATCTTTCAGCTGATGTGACTGCCCGCTGGTTTGAAAAAATTAGGTTTATTCCGTATAAAGTTATTGGAGTAAATAGTGGCATGCTCAAAGCATTAAAACCTGATCAAGTGTATATAATGTATCAAAAGCGATGGAAGGAGCTCCACGAAGTTTTAATAGGTGTTGCCATGGAACGTTTATCAACCGATGGCACTTACCAGGCGTTAATCCCGCTTGATTGTCTTACGTTTATAAAGCAAGATCAGGCTAAGCAACGGCTTTTAGTAGAGTAAAAGAACGACTAAGAAGATTTTCGCTTTTTATTAAAACGTGGGGGGCGCTTTATAAGAGTGACTAAAATTTTAGCTTTCATGCAGCGGATACGGCTATGGTTTTTAACTTACTTTGGCTTGTTGTTTCGCGAGGTTATTTATTATTTATGTGGGAGTGAATCTTTACCACCACCACTTACGCCTGAAGAGGAGCAAAGTTTGCTAGAGCGTTTGGCAGCTGGTGATACCAAGGTTCGCACCTTACTTATTGAACATAATTTACGATTGGTTGTTTATATTGCGCGTAAATTCTCGGCCACGCATCTTTGTGTTGAAGACTTATTTTCTATTGGTAGTATCGGGTTAATTAAGGCTGTAAATACTTTTGATGTTTCCAAAAAAATTAAGTTAGCAACTTATGCTTCACGTTGTATTGAAAATGAAATTTTAATGGTTTTACGCCGGGCCAGTAAGTTAAAATCAGAGCGGTCGTTAGAAGAACCATTATTTTCTGATCAAGATGGAAATCAAGTAAGTTTAGCAGATTTAATTGGTACAGCCGATGACGTTGTATATAAAACGATAGAAGATCAAGTTTACTGTACGATTTTAAAGCAAATTGTGCAGGAACTAGAACCCCGAGATCGTGCTATATTAGAGCAACGTTTTGGTCTAAATGGGCACTCTTCGTGTACACAAAAACATGTGGCACAAGTAATTGGTATTTCGCAATCTTATATCTCCCGCCTTGAAAAAAGGATTTTGGGTGAAATACAAAATAGATTTGAGCAAATGGCTTAAGTTATGATTATCTAAGATTCTTCTGGGAATACTTGAAATAAAAGTATTTCTAGGAGGATAATTAAAACGGGAACTAAAGTAGAACTGTCTGATGTTAATGTAGGTAATCGTCCGCTTTTAAAGAGCAAAGAAGTAATAAAGTTATTTGAAAAATATAGAACTGGAGACCGCGCGGCTCGGGAGCAACTAATTACTAGTAATTTACGTTTAGTGCTGAGCTTAGTCAATCGGTTTTCTTGGTTTTTTGGAACAACAGTATGGCCAGATGATTTATTTCAGGTAGGATGTATCGGTTTAATTAAAGCTATTGATAATTTTGATTTAAAGTTTAATGTAAAATTTTCAACATATGCGGTCCCAATGATTTTAGGAGAGATTAGACGTTATTTACGTGATAATAATTTAATTAAAGTCTCCCGTCATTTGCGAGAACGAGCTTATAAAATTAAGGAACGCTATGAGAATCTTTGCATGCAAAATAAGGCATTGGTTCTTGATGCACTTGCGCAGCAATTCAATGTCTCTGTTGTCGATGTTTTTGTAGCCTTAGATGTTGTGCAGCCACCGCTTTCTTTGTATGAACCGAGCTATTATGATAATCATGATCGTGCTTCTTTAATTGATCGTCTAGCTGATCAAAAAGAAGATCCTGTACATTGGACTGAAGGTTTACTTTTAAAAGAGTCTTTCAAAAAGTTAGGAGATCGGGAGCGGTTAATTTTGGCAATGCGTTTTGGTGAGGGACGGACGCAGGTTGAGATTGCAAATGAGATAGGTATTTCACAAGCACAGGTCTCACGTATTGAAAAAAGTGTTATAAAAAAATTCAACGCACTTGACGAACTAAAACATTAGAGTAGCTAAAAAAGACTGTCGGTCTTAATTGTCGATTAGAAAGCAAATGTCGTTGATTTGACATAGTAAGATACATTGCGTTATAGTTTAATTGTCAGAATGAATTCCGCTGCACTCTAGTCACCTTAATTTAATAATTTAGGGTTATAACTAAACAGTTCACTGCATAAATGTATATTACGGGGGTGAACTGTAAATGAATATTTCTGCCATGCAACAAAAAGATATTGTAAATGTTGCAGATGGTTGTAAATTAGGCCGAATTAATGATATAGAGGTAGATTCGATCACGGGTCGAATAAAAAAATTAGTTGTACTAAGTGACACGAAACTTTTGAATTGGTTTTCAAATAGTACCGAGTGGAAAATAGGTTGGGACAATATTGTAAAGATCGGTGCTGATGTTATCTTAGTTAAAATGGATAAGGACCAAGAGGTAGATGTTACAAATATGTATGAACTTGGGACGATGACAAAAATTAAAATGTAGGTTATGATAAAAAAAGATACAGCTAGTGCGTGGGAGGTTCAAAAAGAGTTGGAGCAAATAAAACCTTTTTGGCTGGCAATAGATGGACCAGCGGGTTCTGGGAAGAGCACAGTGGCACGTTATGCTTCGGAACGTCTAAAGCTGCCTTGTATAAATACAGGTTTAGTATATCGGTTAGTGGCCTACAAGCTTATGCAGGAAAAAAGAGATTTAAGCGAACATGCAGAAATTGAGGCTTTGGTTTCAAAGTTAACATTAGCTTGTAGTAATAAAGGTTTAATACTACCGCATAATAATAGCGATGGTCTATATCAGGATGACGTTTCACTGTTAACTCCTAAGATTGCGGGGTTACCGGGTGTCCGTGAACTTGTCACGAAGAAGTTGCAACTAATAGCAGCGGAGCGTGCTCTTATTATGGAGGGGCGTGATATAGGGACCGTTGTTTTACCTACTGCTGAGTTGAAATTGTTTATTACAGCAGCTTTAGCTGTACGTGTAAAACGAAGAGCGGCTCAACTAGCTAGATGTGGTATACATATTGAGCTAGATAAATTACATGAAAGAATTAGTCAACGTGATCGATTAGATCAAACTCGCAAAAATGCCCCACTGATGCGTGCAAAGGATGCGGTAATTGTTGATACAACAGAGTTATCTGAAAAAGATGTTGTTGATAAAGTAGTCCAGCTTGTACAAGTAGCTTTAGCGAAGCGAGAAGAGTGCTTATGACCCTTGTTGCAATTGTGGGACGAGCTAATGTTGGAAAATCTACTTTCTTTAATCGTATTATAGGCAAGCGGGTTGCTATTATCGATGAT
The DNA here is from genome assembly GCA_039798385.1 of Bacillota bacterium. Taxonomy (GTDB): domain Bacteria; phylum Bacillota; class Bacilli; order Thermoactinomycetales; family Thermoactinomycetaceae; genus JBDKGC01. The sequence continues at coordinate 11,587 of JBDKGC010000007.1, read as the reverse complement.
AAACCCGGGGTAACCAGGGATAGAGTATATGGGCAGTGTACATGGAATGAATGTACCTTTAGCGTTGTTGATACTGGTGGGCTAACATTTATAACGGAAGATGAACTGAGTAATAAAGTATACTTTCAAATGAGACAAGCTATTGCAGAAGCTGCTGTGATTTTATTTTTTGTTGATGTATTAGAGGGTTTGCTGGATGTCGATAAGGAACTAGCGGGTATTTTGCGACGGTTAGGTAAGAAAGTAATTGTAGTAGTCAATAAAGTGGACAATGCAATGCGGGAGCAGGATAGTTATCAATTTTATAATTTAGGTTTTAAGGAGGTCTTTTTTATTTCGTCTATTCATGGACGAGGTACAGGTGATTTGCTCGATGCTGTCACCAATGAGCTTAATTGTACTGGCGAGGAACCTGTGAATGATGAAATTATCAAAGTTGCCTGTATTGGACGCCCTAATGTTGGTAAATCGTCGTTAATTAATGCTTTACTAGGTTCAAAGCGGGTAATTGTTGATCAGCTTGCAGGAACAACACGTGATGCTATTGATACAAACTTTAGTTATGACGATCAGGAATATTGTTTCATCGACACGGCAGGTATTCGGAAAAGCGGGAAAGTACAAGAGTCTGTAGAACGCTATAGTGTAATGCGTGCTAAGGAGGCAATAGAGCGAGCTGACGTTTGTTTGATCGTTTTAGATGGTGAAGCAGGTATTATTGAGCAAGACAAGAAGATAGCTGGTCTTGCTGAAAAAGCTGGCTGCGCATGCCTTTTTATTGTGAATAAGTGGGATAAGGTTTTTAGAGAGACACAGACAAGACACAAATTTAAAGAACATGTATTAGCAGAATTTAAGTTTATGAAGTATGCTTTGGTTCATTTTGTTTCGGCAATGACAGGTGAAAATGTACTGCAGATCTTTCCACTTATAGATCAAGTGGCTGGACATCGGGCGACGTGGTTAAAGACCCCGGTGCTAAATCAAGTGTTACAAGAGGCGCTTGCACGACGTCCTGCTCCTGTACACAAAGGTCTGCAAGCAAAAATTCAATATGTGGTGCAAGCAGCTATTAAACCACCAACTTTTTTTCTCTTTGTGAATGATCCGCGCTTGGTTCATTTTAGTTATCTTCGGTACTTAGAAAACTATTTTCGGAATACTTTTAATTTTGCAGGTACACCAATAAAGTTTGTTTTAAAGAAGAAGTAGCATCTGTGGTTATAGGGGGCTTACTGTATGTTTGTCTTATTGATTATTGTAGGTGCGTATTTGCTAGGGGCGTTGAACGGTGGGTACATATTAACCAAGCTTGTGATGGGTAAAGATGTTCGTTGTTATGGCAGTGGTAATGCAGGTGCTACAAATACAGTTCGGGTTGCTGGTAAAGCAGTTGGGATAATTGCTGGAGCCTTTGATCTAGTTAAGGGCATACTTGCATTGATGGTAGCTAATGGAGGTAGTGGTGGGTCACCGGGTTTGCTATGCTTTACAGGTATCGCAGTCATAAGTGGCCACAATTGGCCCATTTACTTTAATTTCAAAGGAGGAAAAGGTGTTGCTACCAGTATCGGAGTAGCACTGTATCTTTTCCCTTATGCTACCCTGCTGGCTGTCATATGTGGCTTACTTAGTTTTGTTTGTTTTAGGCGTATGTTTATTGCCTCGTTAACCTGCTTATCGACGCTAGTGCTTTTTATTGTTTTAAGTAACAGTTTAACGCTCTGGTATTTACTGTTACTAGCATTTATGGTGGGGGCTTCTTTTTGGCAGCATCGTACAAATATTCGAGAGTTAAAACTTTCTTAGGCGGATTAAATTAATAATAATGTTAAGTAACACCCTAAAAAAAGAGCTGGATAATGTATCACGTTCCATCCAGGAAATGATTTTAACCAAAGAGCTGGTTGTTCAAAGAACATTAACAACGGCATTAGGAACGAAAGGCAAGAGAATAAGAGCGGGGTTAGTATTGTTAGCTGGGGCTTTAGGTTCGCACAAGAAGGATAGAAAAAAATTAAGAAAAGCAGCTATAATGGTGGAACTATTACATTTAGCATCTCTTGTACATGACGATATTTTAGACGATGAACAGTTTCGACGTAATAAAAAGACGGTAAATGCAGCTCAAGGGGAAGGGGTTGCTCTTTTTGCAGGTAATTATTTTATAAGTCACGTCTTTCAGTTAGCATATCGTTTAAATTTTGAGCAACAGGTTACTAATGTTGTGCTTAAGATGTGTTCTAGTGAGCTTAATCAACTTAATAACAAAAAAATAAGATTAGCTCCATCACTACTTCCTTATCTGCGAATCAATGCTGGTAAAACTGCTTTATTACTCTCCTGCAGTTGTCAATTTGGGGCATCGTTAGCTAAACTGAAGCCTAAAGAAATCTTTTTATTGGGTAAATATGGCTTTTATTTAGGCTTAGCTTATCAATTGCAAGACGATTTGCAGGACTTATTTTGCAAAGAAGCAAGCGATTTAAGTCGTAGCCAGATTACTTTACCATTTGCCTATGCTCATAGTAAATCAAAACGGGTCAGGTTGTTATTTAAGCTCTTTTATCAACAACCAGATATAGTAAAAGAAGAACTGTTGATGGAGATTGAAGCAGCTGGGGCAAAGGAGTTTACACTGGGACTTATTCAAAAAACTTTTGCTAAAGCAGTAGATTCGTTAAGGAAGCTTGCCTATCTGGCTGGCATTGAAGATTTGGAGCACGTACTTGCTATGCTTAAGAAGAGGATAGGTTAGAATGGCTGCTTTCTGTTATCACATAGTTAATAACCGACCTTATTTTCACTGTGTAACATGGGAAGCAGAAGGAATATCTGTAGGTTGCACTGCGGAATCGGCTGGTAAGAGCTATTATCCCTATCGTTATAGTCCTAAACATAGTAAAAGCTATGTGAATTATAATCGTGTTAAATTGGCAGAGCTGTTGCGGCTTGAAAAGTTCGAATGGTCTTTTATGGAACAAATTCATGGGACTAGTATTACAGAAGCCTTAGATAATAACAAGGACCAATTGCAGAATTGTTATATAGGCAGCGATGGATTGTATACGAGAGAGCCTGGAAAAGTGTTAACAGGGTTTTTTGCAGATTGTGTACCGCTCTATTTTCATGCTCCAGATTCTGGTATAATAGGAATAGTTCATGCTGGTTGGCGCGGTACATTTAATTTAATAGCAGTTAAGATGGTAGACAAATGTAAACGGTTGGGAGCAAGTCCGGATTTAATGCGGGTGATTATAGGACCAGCGATCGGACCGTGTTGTTTTACAGTTAAACCCTCATTTCTTACACAGCTCGAGCACCTTTTTTCACAACAAGAATTAGCACAAGTAGTTAATACTGATATAAACTTAAGTATCAATTTAAAGTTAGCAAATCAGCTCCTTTTGTGTAGGGCCGGTGTGTTAAAAGAGAATATTACTGTTTCGGGGTTGTGCACCGCATGTAGTTTAGGACGATTGGCATCTTATCGAAGAGATGGATTAAGTGCGGGACGGTTCATAGGTTGGATTTGTCGACGAAAATAAAAAGAAGGGGTTATTAAGTTGGCTCTTATGCAGAAGTTACTAAGTTTTATTGGCGTGGTCGAGGAAGAAGAGCTAGGACCTGATTTTGCGGCGACGAAAGGTAACAATAATATTGTGGCACTCCATACGCATAAAAATATAAAAATGATTCTTTGCGAACCTAGACATTTTGAACATGCTCAGGAAGTTGCTGATCATTTAAAAGGACATCGGCCCGTTTTAATTAATTTGCAAGCTATCACTCGTGAAAATGGAGTAAAGGTGCTTGATTTTTTAAGTGGGACAGTATATGCAATTGGAGGTACGTTGCAAAAAGTTGGACCCCATATCTTTGTGTGTGCGCCTCCAAATGTTGATATTCAGGGGACAGTTTCGGATGGAATTTTAGAAGGATGTGTAAGTAGCGAGTAAGTCTTATAGGTAGTTGACTTACAAAAAAACTGCTTCGCCCCCGAAGGCGAGGTTATATTTTTATAGATTTTTTAGTTTAACCGAAAGTTGGATTGTAAGGATAAGATTATTGTACTAAAATACTAGTTAAGATTAAAGCGGTACTTTGCAAAGAGTTATTAGCAAGGAATTCTTTTTAAAGAAAGGACTGGAGGATCTTTTTCGATTGACTAATCTTTTATGATTGTGTATAGTTTATATTGTTCTAGTCTTATTAGAAATATGGAATTGCTTACATTTGACTATAAGGATCTTGAGCTTTGTTTTAGAGACAAATTTTAAGATTAAAAGGAGTGCTTGGGGTAGTGGCGTTAACACCTATTGACATACATAATAAGGGCTTTAGAAAGGCTTTTATAGGGTATGACGTAGATGAAGTAAATTATTTTTTAGAACAGATTATGCGGGATTTTGAACTATTAAACCGGGAACGGATTGAGCTAGAAAAGCAAGTTGATGATCTGCAGACGGAGTTAACACGTGTGTTGGAACGGGAAGCAGGAAATAGTTCCCAAGAGAGTGCGGGCTATCCTGTAGTAAATCCAAGTAATACAAATACTTCGTTATCTGCTATGGAACAAAGCATGCATAAGTCCATAAGAGTAGCGCAGGAAGTGGCGGAGGAGGTACGCTTAAACGCAAAAAAAGAGGCCGAACTAGTTTTGCGTGAAGCTGAAAAAAATGCTGATCGTATTGTAAGTGGAGCTTTGCAAAAAGCGAGGTCGATACATGCTGGCATAGTCGATATGAAGCAAGAGGCTCAGGTTTACCAGGCTAGACTTCGTGCTGTAATAAACTCCCATCTTGAAGTGGTAAATAATTCAGATTGGGATTTTTTAAAGCAATTGGATGAAAAGTCTGCTAGTCAACGCTTAGCTCTTGATAAAGAAATTGAAACTACAGAACAGCAAGATAAAGAATTGAAGCAAGTAGTTCAGGTACGGGAACAGGTAGAAGAGGTACAGGAAAATGTAGCTGATGCTATGTGTGAAGTTGCCGCGTCAGAGAGTAAGGTTTCGGAAAATACAAACTGTGGTCTAGATTTGAAAAGATCATCGCGTCGCTCAAGACGTAAAGCTATTTTTTAAGGATTTGTCAGTCTAATGAGAATAGGAATAGTAGGTGCCACAGGAAATGTAGGCCGGAAAGTAGTTAAGATACTACTTGAACGGGGTTTGGTAGGTCCAAATGACATAAGTTTATTTGCCTCTAGTCGGTCAGCTGGCAGTGTTTTAAGAATTAACGACACTGATTTTACGGTATTCGATGCCAAAGAGTTAGCAAAACAAAAGTGTGATTTATTTATTTTTAATACTGAAGAAGATGTTTCGGGTGAATTGGTACCACGTGCGCTACAAACAGGTGCTTATGTTGTAGATTCTAGTTCTTGTTATCGGTTAAAGGATGATGTGCCATTAATTGTACCGCCGGTGAATAGTGATCTAATAACTACGGGTTTAAGATTATATGCACATGCAAATTGTCTAACGTCACCGATTGCAACAGTGATTGCGCCATTACATTGGCATCGTCCTCTCTCAAGGGTGCAGGTAGTTACATATCAATCTGTTTCGGGTGCTGGTAAGGCGGCTATGGATGAGTGTTTTATGGAGACCAAAGCAAAAATAAATGCAGCTCCTTACGAGCGCTCTATTTTTAATAAGCAGATTGCATTTAATATAATTCCGCAAGTTGGTAAGATCCGTGAAGATGGTTTTACCTACGAAGAATATAAGATAATAAATGAGTTAAAAAAAGTTGTGGATCAGAAGTTGCACATTACAGCTACTGCTGTAAGAGTACCCGTTTTAATAGGTCATGCTGTAGCTATAAGTTTAGAGTGGACTGAAAAAATTGATCTAGAACAAGATCTTTTGCAAATTTTAGAACAGGCGCCTTTTGTAAAGGTTAGCTCTAGCGGTAACTATCTAACGCCGGCAGAGATAACAGGCAAGGACGATGTGTTTGTAGGACGAATAAGGCGTGATCCATCAGTTTTAAATGGTGTGCAGATGTGGATTTGTTCAGATAATTTAAGACGCGGTGCAGCAACGGATGCAGTTGAAATAAGTACGGCATTATTAAAGTTTATTTAATATGGCTCTTTTTTTAGGAATAGCTGGGGTTTTTGGTTTATATGCACCTTGGTTAATGGTTCAAATTATAAAGTGGCGGACTGATCTTACTTTACAAGATATAAGTGTTTTACCTATTATAGGCTGCTTAGGGTATGATGTACAGTGGAAAAAGGTGCGAAATCTATCTTTATTTTCAGCTCTGTTTTTTGTTTTGTTAGCAAGTTTGTTTCACTTTTATGGTTTGCAAGATAAAATATTATTTTTGACTTTTTTGCTATTTGTAATATTAATGGCAATTGGAGATTTATGGGTTGGCTTAATACCAAATCTTTTAACGTATCCGGCATTTATTTTGTTTTTGACCCTAAGAATTTTTTACATAGCAAATAATAATAATGCTTTTTTTTTAGCTGCTTTAATTATAGGCATAGGAACTTGTTTATTGGCTAAGTATACCAAGGGCTTAGGTGGTGGTGATGTAAAAACGATTATTAATATGGCCTTAATCTTAGGTACAATGAAGGTTCTAGTGGCGTTATGTCTGGCGTCGCTTTTAGCCTTACTATTTGTTATACCCAGCTTAATTTTTAATAATAATTCAAAGAAGCCTATGCAAATTTTATTTGGTCCTTATTTAGCAATCGGTGGTTTGTATGCTTATTTTTGGGGGGATCTATTTTTGTGCTTTAGAGGATAAAATTGCAAAGAAGCGAAGTTTTAGAAGCGAGGTGTTGTTAGTGCATAAAGTTAAGAGATCGGCTATTACCATTAAGGGTACTAAGGATGCTATTTTATTTATTTTAGACGATCAGATATCGTTTTCTTCAATTTTAGAAGAGCTTGAGTATAAGTTAAAACACCACAAGGCTGCTAGTTTATGGGAAGGTCCATTAGTAAAGGTAAAAATTGTTGTGGGTTCCAGAAAATTAAACATGGCTGATGAACATGCTTTATATAATTTATTCTCTAACAAGAAGAATATGGTGGTAGTTGATGTACTTAAGCAGACGCCTTTGATGGCCATGCATAAAGAGGCAGAGCATCGTGATGTCCGTGTGATGAATGGTGTCATTCGTTCCGGACAAGTACTTAGTTGTACAGGTCATATGCTGCTCTTGGGAGATGTTAATCCCGGTGGAGTGATTAAAAGTACTGGTAGCATTTATGTTTTAGGTGCAATTAAAGGAGTAGCTCATGCTGGGTTTAAAGGTGATACAAGTGCTGTTGTGGCTGCATCGCTTTTAAATCCTGCTCAACTTTGCATTGCTGATACGATTGCAGCTTTGCCACGGGCTTCATTGCCAGAGCAAGAGGTATATTTAATGTGCTTTGCATATTTACGTGAGGGACAGGTAGTGCTTGATAAATTAAGTAATTTAGTCAAGATACGCCCTGAATTGGCTTGTGTTTTTGATTAACCTTTGATTTTAAGGGGGACTATTAATGGGCGAAAGTATCGTTATTACATCTGGTAAAGGGGGCGTGGGCAAGTCCACTACTACCATTAATTTAGGTGTGGGGTTGGCGTTATTAGGTAAGAAGGTGTGCATGATTGATGCTGATATAGGTCTTCGCAACTTGGATGTATTAATAGGTTTAGAAAACCGAATTGTATATGATTTAGTCGATGTAGTCGAAAGTAAATGTACGGTTGAGAAGGCTTTAATTCGAGATAAGCGGTGTCCAGAACTATATTTGTTGCCTGCAGCGCAAACAAAAGACAAGACGGATATCTCATCAGAACAATTGCAGCGGGTGGTTATAGCTTTAAAAGAGACGTTTGATTATATCTTAATAGACTCCCCTGCTGGAATTGAGGCTGGATTTAAACATGCTGTTTTAAGCGCAGATAAGGCTATTATAGTTACAACGCCTGAGAACCCTGCTATTCGAGATGCTGATCGTGTGGTAGGGTTACTTGATAAATATAATATTTCTTCTCCAAAGTTAATTATCAACAAGTTACATGTACATATGGCGCGCTCGGGTGGTTTGTTAGGTGTAGACGAAGTAGTCGCTGTCCTTTCCATTGATCTTTTGGGTGTTGTGCCAGATAGTGACGCAGTGATAAGTGCTGGTCATTTAGGTGAACCAATTATATTTGAGAAAACAACCTTGGTGAGTAAATCTTATCGTAATATCGCTAAAAGGATTCAAGGAGATGTTGTACCATTACTGTCTTTTAGTAGTAGCGTTTCTTTTTTCACCAAAATAAAAAAATTAATTGGTGTGGTGTAGTAGAGAAACCGAATAAGTTTTATATTAAGTGGAAAAAGTTTGTAATACTGTAGTTAAAGCACTGTAATCATCTATAACTAGCCGTCAGCTCTTCTGATATGGTACACTGAAAAAGCGAAAACATTTGTGGGAGGTATAGATGTTGAGTTTTGGTCCAATTGTTACAGCAATGGTAACACCATTTACTGAAGAAAAAAAACTTGATAATGCAGCTTTGGCAAAATTAATTGAACATTTAATTTTAACCGGTAGTAGTGCCATTGTGGTAGGTGGTACCACAGGGGAGTCACCAACTTTGACCACGGATGAGAAGTTAGCTTTATTAGAAACAGTACTAAAGTTAGTAAGCGGCCGTGTAAAGGTGATAGCTGGTACAGGTAGTAATGATACCCACACTACACTTACATTGACTAAGCAAGCAGAGAATCTAGGTGTAGACGGCGTGATGTTAGTAGCTCCTTATTATAATCGTCCTTCGCAGTTAGGATTGGTAAAGCATTTTAGTACTGTTGTAGAGCAAGTTTCTCTACCTGTCATGCTTTATAATGTCCCGGCCCGAACAGGGGTAAACGTTACACCTGAGGTGATGATTAGTTTAACTAATCAGTATAAACATATACTAGCCATTAAAGAGGCTAGTGGTGATCTAAACCAAATAGGGTATCTAGCAGCGCAAGTTGGAAGTAAAGTGGCAGTTTATAGTGGTGATGATGCACTTACATTGCCTATTTTAGCGCTGGGAGGAGTAGGAGTGGTGAGTGTAGCTAGTCATTTAGCTGGATCAGAGTTAAAGCAAATGATTGATGCGTTTAAAAGCGGAGCAGTTGAGAAGGCGAAAGATCTGCATCGTAGCTTGTTGCCTCTTTTTCAAGCACTTTGTATTACAACTAATCCTGTGCCGGTTAAATTTTTACTTAGTAAGAAAGCTATCATTAAACAAGATGTGCGTTTACCATTAATAGAGTTAGAGGAACATGAAAAGAGTTTTTTAGATAAATTGATAGCTGTCTCTGGTTAATATAAGTGAAGCATAGTTTCAAATAATGTTTAGGGTGGCTCATGAAGCACTTTTTATTTTATTTATATTTTTTTATTTTCATGAGGTGACCCTTGAATCTTTGCATATGTTAGTTGATTTCGAGTATAATGGTAAGTAAGTTGAAATGCGTGCGGTAAATATATTTTTGACTATTGTGCTCCTATTTTTAAAAGTTATATTTTTAGGATCTAGGTTAGCGGCTGTAAAAAATAAAGATTTTATCGTTTGCACACCGATTAAAAGGAGTGAATAAGTAATTTTAGCTTAAATAAGTAGTACACTTTATAGTATTACCCATTTAGAATTAGACGGGGTAAGGACTAAATTAGGAGGATATAATTTGCGAAAGAACCAACAGAGCAAGTTGCGGATTTTTGCTCTTGGTGGGTTAGGTGAAATCGGAAAAAATATGTATGTAGTGCAGTACGGGAATGACATCGTAGTAATAGATTCGGGATTGATGTTTCCGGATAAAGAGATGCTCGGTGTTGATGTAGTTATTCCTGATATAACCTACCTAATAGAAAATCAGAGTAAAATACGTGGCATTATTTTAACGCATGGACATGAGGATCATATTGGAGGAGTTCCATATATCTTCAAACATTTGCAAGCCCCTTTATATGCAACTAAGTTAACAATGGCAATAGTGGAACATAAGTTAAAAGAGGCGCAGCTTTTAAATAATGTGAAACGAATCGTAGTAAGTAATAACTCGAAAATTGTGCTGGGTAAAATGACGGCTAGTTTCTTTCATGTAAACCATAGTATTCCTGATGCCGTGGGTGTTGCTCTTGATACGCCGGAAGGTGTGGTAGTGCATACCGGTGACTTTAAATTTGACTTGACCCCAACTAGTGGTAGATATGCAGATATTCACAAGATGGCAGCTGTTGGAGCGAAAGGTGTACTCTGTTTACTCTCCGATAGTACTAATGCTGAAAAAAAAGGGTTTGCAGGGTCGGAGTTACCGATTGGACGTGTCATTAAAGATGTTTTCATGCGAGCGGAACAAAGAGTAATTGTATCGACCTTTGCCTCTAATATTTATCGCTTGCAACAAGTGGTAGATGCCTGTGTTCTAACGAAAAGAAAATTAGCAGTCTTAGGCCGCAGCATGGTTAATACGGTAAACATTTCGACCGAATGTGGCTATTTAAATATGCCAAAGGGGATGCTGATTGACCCAGAAGAGGTGAGTAAGTTACCAGCGCAGCAGGTGGCTATCATTTCAACAGGCAGTCAAGGAGAAGTGATGTCTGCTTTAACACGGATGGCCAACTTGTCACATCGGAAGGTTGAAATTTCGCCAGGTGATACGATTATTATTGCTGCTACCCCGATTCCGGGTAATGAACGTGCAATTGGTCAAACGATTGATCAGCTATTTCGGATGGGTGCTAAAGTAGTTTATAGTGCCATTGAACAAATTCACGTTTCAGGTCATGGGGCGCAAGAAGATTTAAAATTAATGTTAAATCTTATTAAACCAAAATATTTCATGCCTATTCATGGTGAACATCGTATGTTACGAGCCCATGCCTTGCTTGCCAAAGAAGTTGGGGTAAATACTGAAAATATTTTTGTCTGTGATAATGGTGATGTGGTTGAGTTTTGTAATAATCGCGCCAAAAAAGCGACGAAAATACCAACGGGGCGAGTTTTGATTGACGGCTTAGGCGTAGGTGATGTTGGTAATATAGTAATTCGAGACCGCAAGCTTTTGTCACAGGACGGTATAATTGTTGTAGTGCTGACAATCCAACGGGACGCAGCTGGACTGGTAAAAGTAGTTTCCGGACCAGATATTATCTCACGAGGGTTTGTCTATGTGCGGGAGTCAACGGCACTGTTAGAAGAGGCTAACTATGTTGTCTGTAGAGCTGTAACGCAATGTGTGGAAGAGAAAATATTTGAGTGGTCTTCTTTAAAGAATGGCATAAAAGAAGCTTTAGGTAAATTTTTATTTGATAAGATTAGACGGCGACCAATGATTTTACCAATTATTATGGAGGTCTAATCGTTTTTAATTGTAATTTGCATATTTAACTTAAAAGGGACATTTTTATTTTCTCTAAACCAGTAACGACTCCAAGCAGAGGGTGAAGTCCATGTTTCTACAGGAAGCAGCCGCTTGGAGCGTTCTGGATCAAATTTGGGGTTATCTTCGTGAAACAACGTCCAATCTCTCCTTTTATACTTTAAATACTTTTGTAGTTAGTATGTTTATATAT
>JBDKGC010000006.1:0-3198 GCA_039798385.1 Bacillota bacterium | reverse complement strand
ACTCCTCAGCCATTGAGCCACCAAACACTTTGAAGTTCTCTTTTTTGAAATGGTTGGTCATCATTTCACGAAGTGACTCGTGATCTTCGACAATGGCGATGGTAAAATCTTGGCTCATCTATATTTTTTTCGGTAATGTTAGTTCAAACGTTATTAATTTTTGGTCTGAGCTTAAAAAATACTTGGCCTCGCCCTTTAAAAGCTTCGCGAGGTTGCTAACGAGATACAAGCCAAGGCCCGATCCGGTATTCTTGTGAGCTTTTTCTGAACGATAGTACTTAGTAAATATTTTTTCTTCATCAGGGATACCAACTTCACTCACTGTGTTGCTTACTGTGAACTTGATGGACTGGTTTTCTGTCTTAGCATTGATCAAGATTGGATGATTGACGTCTCCATACTTGATTGCGTTGTCCAATAGGTTGCCCAAAATGATTCTAAGTAGGTTCAGGTCGCTCTCGATCCACAAATCTCCCTCAGCTGTGAACTTAAACCGGTCGGCAAAGTCGTACTCTGAAATTTTTTGGTACACAATTCTCTTCAAGCTGTGTCTCTCTACTAAAAGATTGAAGCCTTGGTTCTCTAACTTGTCCTCAAGAGCGCATCGGTCGATGACATCGTTGATATCTTTGAGCGCACCTTCGACATGTTTGTCATTTTTGACAACATCCCCTGACTCATAAGCAAGTCTTAGCACTGAAAGAGGTGTCTTAAGCTCGTGAGTTAGCATCGAAATAAACCGCTCCTTCTCTTGTCTTTTGCTTCTTTCGAAGTTCGTCATGGCATTTGCCTGTGCAACTTCTCTAACTCCCTGCTCTCTGAACATACGGTTACGATATTGTAACACAAATAAGAATACAATTCCGGTAATACATCCGTTCAACAAACCCGGTATCATCGAAAAAGAATTTCCTTTTAAGAAACCAAGGTTGGTTAGGGTCGTCACTAGGATGGTGATGGCTATACTATGATGAATAAGGATCATAGATTTTTTTGAAAACATCGGCTCGCTAATTTTTTCCCACTCCAAACCAAAAAAGGGAATAAAGAAAAATGCAATGGCTATAAAAGTTAACACATAAGAGTTCAAACTAAGACTATAGCTGAAGCTTGCTCCCAGAATTTCAAAAGCTTCTAGTGGATAAAAGATAAGTCCTGCTAAAAATAAAATCTTTACCCATCTTTTTGGATAATAATCTTTCAAAAAGAAATAATGGAACACAATTAACACCGCAGTGTAGGTCACAAGATTAAAATTGAGTACCGAGTTTAATAAAATAGGGTTGGTGTCTTTAAAAATGAGACGGTGAAGACCAATGTCTAGCACCACTAACGTTACTGCTGCAAATTGTTTGACAACAAAAATAATATTGAGTGGATCCTTGTCCCTAATCCAGATCGTTAATGGGAAAATAAATAAGAAACATAGCACACCGATATAAAAAGCAAACGCCAACTGCTGGATCAGGTCGGTGTTTATGAATTCATTGATCGTTAAAGCTTGAGCTGAGACAAAGTAGGAGCCCGTTGTATTTATTTTTAACCAAACGTATCGCTCTTTGTCTGAACCTGAGATTAAAAAATTAAAATTAATAGAATTATAATCATTAGAAGCTTGGGAATAGTTATCTCCGACCACTCTTTTTACATTCGTTGTATCTGCTGGATCAAACAACTCGATGCTACTAATGTAGTTGGGTTGAATTCGAAGTAATAGGTTCTTAAAATTAGTTCCAACCAACGGACTAATCTTTAATCTTATCCAAAAAATAGAGTCGCTATAACCTTTTGCTAAAGCTGAATCTATTTTTTCAAAATTTTTTCCTTTAACTTCTTGAAAAGACATAGTCCTAGTCTTGTCTTCATAGTAAGCACGCTCACTAATGTAGTCTTTTGCTAGAACAGGTTTGATCTGAAATAAAAGTGCAAGGATGACAAATTGGAATAGGCTAAATCTGATCTTATTATAATAAGTATGCCCCTTTGGTTTAAAGGCTATCTTAGATAAATACATTGGCTAGTTATTATAATAATTTACTTAAATTGCTTAATTATTTGTTAACTTATAGTTAAGTAAAGTATTGAAAATAGTAGTTTAGTGAGGGCTTAAAATCCTGCGTTCATGATCTTTGTCCAAACATCAACAAAGTCTTTAACGAATTTCTCTTTATTATCATCTTGCGCGTATACTTCTGCATACGCACGTAATACTGAGTTTGAACCAAATACTAAATCAACTCTTGTTGCTGTAAATTTTACTTTATTATTTTTTCTTTCAATAATTTCATAACTGTTTTTGCCTGTTGGCTTCCAGCTATATTTCATATCCGTTAAGTGAACGAAGAAATCATTAGTTAACGCGCCAACTTTATCTGTGAACACACCATGTTCTGTGCCGTCATAGTTTGCTCCTAAAACTCTCATTCCGCCGACTAAACATGTCATCTCTTTTGCACTTAATCCCATTAAAGAAGCACGCTCTAACATTAACTCTTCTGGCATTACTGAATATTCTCTTTTAACATAATTTCTAAATGCATCATGAATAGGCTCTAGGACTTTAAATGAATCGATATCTGTTTGATCTTGTGTTGCATCACCTCGGCCTTGCATAAATGGAACTTTAACTTTCGATCCTGCTTTTTTAATAGCTTTCTCAAGTCCTACAACGCCACCTAAAATAATAGTGTCAGCAATACTTGCGCCTGTTTTTTTAGCAATACCTTCGTAAACTTTTAAAACTTTTTTAAGTTTAGCAGGTTCATTTCCTTGCCAATCCTTTTGTGGAGCCAGTCTAATACGTGCTCCATTAGCTCCGCCTCTTTTATCAGATCGTCTATAAGTTCTAGCGCTATCCCAAGCTGTTGCAACAAGTTCACCGATTGTTAGGCTAGTTGAAGCAATTAATTTTTTAACTTTATCAACGCTGTATTTTTTCTTAAGCGCTGGCACTGGATCTTGCCAAATTAATTCTTCTTTTGGAACCCAAGGTCCAATGTAATTCTTTTTAGAACCTAAATCTCTGTGTGTTAATTTAAACCAAGCTTTGCCAAATTGCTCATCTAAGTATTCTGGATTATTATAAAATTCTTCTGTAATTTTTCTATATTCTGGATCCATTTTCATTGCCATATCCGCATCGGTCATCATTGGGTTATGTCTGATTTTTGGATTTTCTAAATCTCTTGGCTTTTTATG
>JBDKGC010000005.1:0-5771 GCA_039798385.1 Bacillota bacterium | reverse complement strand
TTACAAGACCGTTTTTTAGCATACCCAGTGTTATGTAACGTGAGCCAAGTTCTTTCCAATTTAAGGCTTCGGGAGAACCTGGGTAATTAAAGAGTGTCCGACAGCTATTTTTCAAGCGGCAGGCATCTTGCTTATGGATGTGTCCAGCGGCTATATAGTTATAGTTTAGGGTCGTTAATAGTGGTGCTGGCAAGGGGAAATAATCAGTGGTTTCATGGTTTTTGATAAATGTTCCATGAACAACCATAAATTTGTATTTGTTAAGAATGTCAGGAGGCGGGATAAACTTTGGCTCAATAAAATCTGAAAAACCACGGCCACAAATTGTTAAATCCCCAAAATGATGTGTCTCCCATTTATCTTGGAAAATATGGACATTAGTAGGCCAACTTTCCCAGCGATAGCATGAGTCGAGACGATAAGGATCGTGGTTGCCAGGGGCAATAAAGATTTGAGTGAAAGGGATCGCTTGAAATAAATCTTTTATAAAATTAAGAAGTGTATCATTAACATAGCCATGTTCTAAGAAGTCACCTGCGATAAATAAAAAAGATGGACTATGTAGCTGAGCCATTTTAATAATGCGCTCAAAAGTCGAAAGATAATCTGTCATTCGCTGCCTGGCTAACATAGGGTCCGATAAAAACGCACCTTTGACAGGTTGTCCTAAGTGTAAATCGGCAGTGTGTAGCCATGTAATGTTCTTGTTATTCAATTTTAAGGACTTTGATTTTAATTAGTCCATCTGGGGTGTTAATATTTACTAAATCGCCTGATTTTGTACCGATGATAGCCATGCCAATTGGTGATTCATTTGATATTTTGCCATTAGCGGGGTCTGATTCTGGGCTACCTACAATAATGTATTTTTCAAGTTCTTTGTCCGGGAGCTCTTGAATAGTTACGGTTGAACCAACTGAAACTACGTTTTTATCTAAATTTTCGGCAGTAATGAGCTTGGCATTCCTAATAATGTTCTCTAAGGCAACTATTCTTTCTTCAGTAAATGTTTGTTCTTCCTTGGCGGCGTCGTATTCGGAATTTTCACTTAAATCTCCTTGGGCGCGAGCTGCCTTTAGCCGCTGCACTACTTCAGGACGTTTTTTTGTTTTGAGCAACTCAAGTTCTTGTTCAATTTTAGTTAAGCCTTCACGGGTTAACAAAACTTCTTTTTTGGTAGACACGGTTTTATGACCCCTCTTCGGGTTTTAGTTTTAACTGCGCAGTAGACTTAGAATCATTATCTCTAGTGTTGCTCTGTATACCTCCTGTTTTTATGCATATATTTTTTAAGAACGATAGTTTTTGGTCAATTATAACACATCTAGTATCTAGTTGGGTAGCTATTTCGAAAAGTTCTTGTCTTAAAGTAGCTATTAGCAACTTGTTCTTTTTATTTGACGGGAGGTTAATTTATGAAAACGGCTTTAATTACAGGGATTACGGGACAAGATGGTGCTTACTTAGCAAAGTTATTGTTAGAGAAGGGCTATAAGGTGGTCGGATTAGTTGCAAGGAGAAGTACTCCGTTATTTTGGAGATTAGAGTATTTAAAAGTGAAAGAACAGGTCTCGTTAGTAGAGGGCGATTTATTAGATCTGTCAGCAATTAGCCGGTTAATAGAAGAATATCAACCAAGTGAAGTTTATAATTTAGCAGCTCAAAGTTATGTAGGGTCTTCCTGGGAACAACCAATTTTAACGGCGCAGGTTACAGGATTAGGTGTTTTAAATGTTTTAGAAGCAATTCGGTTATCGGGTCGTGCAAACTTAATTAAGTTTTATCAAGCTTCGTCGAGTGAGATGTTTGGTAAGGTGCAAGCTTCTTGTCAGGATGAGTTGACCCCCTTTTATCCACGTAGTCCCTATGGCGTAGCTAAGCTATTTGGGCATTGGATGACTAAGAATTATCGTGAGAGCCATAATTTGTTTGCTTGTTCTGGAATTTTATTTAATCATGAATCACCATTGCGTGGGATTGAATTTGTGACTAGAAAAGTTAGTGACGGTGTGGCGCGGATAAAATTAGGATTACAAGAGAAACTCCGTCTTGGTAATATAGATGCTAAGCGTGATTGGGGTTATGCTGGAGACTATGTAGAGGCTATGTGGCTAATGTTACAGCAAGAGAATCCTGATGATTATGTTATTGCGACCGGTGTGACAACAACGGTAAGAGAGATGTGTAAGATAGCTTTTGCACACGTGGGTCTCGATTATCAGCAGTATGTTTCCATCGATCAAAAGCTTTATCGGCCAGCTGAAGTAGATCTTTTGTTGGGTAATCCAGCTAAGGCGTACAAGGTTTTGGGCTGGGAAAGCAAGACTAAATTAGAGCAATTAATTAAAATGATGGTCGATGCCGATATGTATCGTGTTGCAAATGAGAATACGGAGGTGGAATGATATATGCAGCTAGTTTTACTTTCTGGTGGGTCAGGCACTCGGCTTTGGCCCCTGTCAATTGGTGCTTATGCCAAACAATTTTTGCCTGTCCTTATTAATGAAGAAGGTCAAAGTGAGTCAATGTTACAGCGGTTTGTAAGCCAGGTAGAGAAGGCAGGTCTTTTAAAACAGACCTATTTTTGTACTGTTAAAGAACAGTATGATCTTATTACACAGCAACTTGCCCATAGGGACCTAGATAAACGGATAATAACAGAACCTATGCGTCGCGATACTTTTGCTGCAACAGTCCTAGCTAGCTGTTATTTAAAAGATCATATAAATTTGGCAATGGATGATGTTGTTGCAGTCTGTCCTGTAGATTTATATCTAGAACATAGTTTTTTTACTACAGTTAAATTAGCGGGGCAGATAGCATTAGAGCCCGATGTTGATTTAGTCATGATTGGTATTAAACCAACGTATGCTGCAGAAAAGTATGGTTATATTTTGCCTAGTAAACAAGAGTCACAAACAGGTCACTGGGTAAAAGCGTTTGTTGAAAAGCCGGAGCATAGATTAGCAACGCAACTGGTAAACGAAGGTGCTTTCTGGAATGGAGGTTTTTTTGCATTTCGCTTAGGCTTTTTATGTTCATATTTACAAGAGAAGGGCTTGCCACTTGAATACGCAGCTTTCCGCGCCTGTTATGAAAAACTACCGAAACAAAGTTTTGACTATGAGTTAGCTGAATCTATTAAGCGTGCAAAAGTAGTGCCCTATGAAGGAGCGTGGAGTGATTTAGGAACTTGGGGGACACTTTTGGATGTGGCTGATAAAAAGTTATATGGGAAAGGAGCCATTAGCAAGGAATGTCTGAATGTTCATGTGATTAATCGTTTAGGCATGCCTATTTATATTGAGAAAACAAAGGATGTAGTAGTGGTGGCTTGTCCAGAAGGAGTTTTAGTAGCCCATAAAAATTGTAGCAGTAAGATAAAGCAGTATGTAGAAAAAATGTCAAAGGCTAAGCAGGATGATTTAATTGCAGAGAACTGCATACAAGTCTCTTTAATTAACAAGAGTGACCGGCCAGTTTTGGCGGTTGGTGTAAGTGAACTTGAGATTACTTGCAATGAACATGAAATAGTGATTAGTGGTCGCTAGTTGTTTGGTGATCTTTAAAAATGTTATAATAAGGATGATTCTCTATTTATTTTGAGGAGGTAATTCTATGAAGGGCAAAGTTTTTTCACCGTATATAGCAGGCGTGATAATTGGTCTGTTGCAAATACCTACTATTTTATTAGCTAACATGACTTTGGGTACATCTGGTTCCTTTATTACAATGGCTAAGGAGAGTTTAGTATTATTTGTTCCATTTGCAGATCCTGCTTCGTTAGGACATACTAATCTGTGGCAAGTAGGGATAAGTATAGGTATTGTTCTTGGTGCTTGGTTGTATACCTATAAAGTTGCAAGTGAACGGCCTGTATTAGGTAAGCGTTTTGGACAAACTGCTCTTTATATTCGAAATTTTTTTGGTGGTTTCTTATTGTTAGTGGGTGCACGTTTAGCAAATGGTTGTACTACTGGAAATGGTATCTCAGGTACAGCTCAGCTGGATCTTAGTTCTTGGCTTGTGTTAATTATAATGTTTAGTATGGCGATTGGGGTAGCTCAGCTTGTATGTGCTTTCTCTACTGCCAATACTCAATGTAAGGGAAGTGTTGTTTAAATGAACTTTGTAATAGCGTTAATCGTAGGTGTTATTTTTGGCACTGTACTTCAAGGTTCTAAAGTCTCTTCACCTAAAACCATTTTTAATCAATTATTATTTAAAAAATTTATTATGTTGAAAGTTATGATAACTGCTATGTTAACTAGTATGGTAGTCATTGCTTGCTTAGTTTACTTTGGTTATTTTGAATTGCAACTTAGAGGGTTAAACTTATACACTAATTTACTTGGCGGTGGACTATTAGGCGCGGGTATTGCCTTAGCAAGGGCCTGTCCAGGAACAGTATTTGCACAAATCGGTGCAAGGCATCGTGGGGCTTGGGCTACTTTTGCCGGTGGTTTTACTGGAGCTTTAGTTTATGGGCTATTCAATAAAAAGATTGATCAATTTTTTTCCTTTGGTTCGCTTGGGGAAGTAAGGCTAGATCAAGTTTTTGGCGTTTCAGCAACTTTGATTGGTATTGGTTTTTTTATCGTGGGGATAGGAGGGTTGTTCTTCCTGGAGAAAAAATATCCTTGGCAAACAGAAATCTCTTGTTAGTTTAATATAATAAATTTCTAGTTTCAAAAGAGCGACTAATCGCTCTTTTTTTATTTAATTAATTTGTTTCTTATTCATATATATAAGGTAAATAAAATAAAAAAAGGTTTTGGATGTTATGTTATTTAAACCGGCAAGATTAAGAAAAGGTGATACAATTGGGGTTGTAGCGTTATCTAGCCCTATTGCTCTAGTTGATGTAGAAACGGGCGTAAAAATATTAGAGGATTTGGGCTATAAAGTTTTACTTGGTGAACACCTGGTGGAAAATAAATTTCCTGTCTCTTCTGCAGAAAACCGAGCGTATGATTTAATGTATATGTTTTGTAACCCGCAGGTAAAGATGATCTTAGCAGCCCGTGGAGGTACTGGGTGCGCAGATATTTTGCCATATTTAGATCTTAATCTAATTCGAGAACATCCAAAAATACTGTCCGGTTATAGTGATTTAACAGTACTTTTAAATTATATTTATCAGTCTACAGGATTAGTTACTTTTCATGGGTTGATGCTTAACAGTTTTACTTATGAGACACCACTTTACAATTACAAAGAATTTTTTGCAGCGACTTCAGTTTGCGGGGCACCGCGCCTCTTATTAAATCCACCTCAAATGAAGTTGGTTACCAAAATTCAAGGTCGTACGGTTGGACAATTAGTTGGAGGTAACTTAAGCGCTTTTGTCAGTACATTAGGCACACCATATGAAATTTGTACTTATGGTAAAATTTTATTTTTAGAAGAAGTAAATGAGACAGTTACTAAAATTTATCGAATGCTCCGGCAATTAGAGCAGGCTAACAAATTGCATGGTTGTCGCGGATTTATTGTTGGTGAGTGTACGGATTGTAGGCTGGGATATGGAAAAAATGCTGAGCAAATTTTTGATGAAGTATTAATTCCTTTTAAAAAACCGATGGTTTCAAATTTTTGTATTGGTCACGGCAAATACAAGACAACAGTTCCGTTGGGCATACCACTAGAATTAAACGCTATAAATACCTCCCTTACTTTACTAAAAAGCAGTTGTTATTAAAAACTATGGATGTTGAATATATAATTATTTGTGTTTGTATTATTTACGATACCGATCTTTAGGGTATAAT
>JBDKGC010000004.1:0-5296 GCA_039798385.1 Bacillota bacterium | reverse complement strand
GGGTTATGAGCCCAACGAGCTACCAACTGCTCCACCCCGCGTCAATCACGGCTTTAAAACTTATTTCTTACACTAACTACTATACATCAAAATTATTAAATTGGCAAGAGCTAAAACCGATTTTATTATTATAAAATATTTATATTTAAACTAAGACCGAAAGACACCTGAGATCAACTTAGTATACTAATAAGCACGCAGATCTATTTAACAGAACGATATGTACGCGCTACAAAAAAACTACCTGTATAAAAAATGCCCGACCAAAAAAAGGCTTCTATAGCCTCAAAAATTTCACGCGCAAAATAAGGTAGCCCTGCAGCTTCAAGACTTAATGAATATGCTTGCAAAGTGCTAAACAAGCTCGAAATAAAAAGTGGCACAAAGAAAACTCTATGTAGCAGCCAAACACCACCAATAATTCCAACTATGCTGCAGCAAATTAAAGCAAGTACCAACGGTAGCTTAAAGTGATTGCGTAGTTTCTTGTATAAAACATACAAAACTATAGCCAGGGTGCCAAAAAAAACCGGACGAATAATACAGCCTAGGGCTATCTGGCACGAATGTACTAAAATTAATTTAAAATATTTTGTCTTAGACCACATTTGCAAAAAAGTTAAGTATAAGATGAAAGAAGATAAAGCAGTACAAACCCAAAGTTTTATATTAATACTTTTAAATTTAGCATGAGAACTTTTTGATAAAAATTTTTTGCGATCTCGCCATAAGCTTACTAATAATAAACCATTTAAAGTACCAAATACTAGTGTAAAACCTTCTAGATACTTTATTCCAATTACTAGCCAGATATTGGAACTAAGTAAGAAGCCTAAGCTTAATACAGCTAACATTATAAAAAACAGACCGCCCATCAACCGAAACTCATTTTTTAAGAGCCGCTTCATTTTTCCCCAATCCTTCATCTTATGTAAAATTGATGCCACCCTACATTGCATCTACAACGTTGATAGCATCTTGAAAGTATATCAAATTTAAGGGACCTATTCACACCTACTCCTTAACAAATTGATGATTTTGGCCGAGGTTAGGTATAAATAGTTTCCATCCATTCCCGCAAATTAAGTTGCTTCTCGCTCCGGATTTCTTCCACATCTTTCATTGCTATGACATGTCCGTTTGAAATGGCAACGACCATTTCCAAGACACTTTCAATCTCCAATAGGTCGTGTGTGGTAATTATAACCGTTTGCGTCGTAAAGTCAATCAATTTTAAAATAGAATCGACTAATTTTTTTCGGCAGACTGGGTCTAGATAAGCAAAAGGCTCATCCAATAGTAGATACGGGACCTTACGGGCCAAGACCAGTACTAATTTAACTCGCAGTCGATTCCCACTTGAAAGATTTTCTATTTTGTCCCGCAGGTTTAACTTAAAGAGTTGTGCTAACTCGCGCGCCCTAGCAAGGTCAAAATCAGGATATTCCGCTTCGTAGTAGTCTATCATTGCTTGCAGTGTATAATTAGGGTAGTAATTTTTTAAATTTGACAAAAGGGCAACTTTACTCGCTATTTGCCGGTTGACAAGCTGACCATCAACCCTAATCACACCCTTAGTAGGCCTTAAAAAACCAGCAATCAACTTTAATAAGGTTGATTTTCCGGCGCCATTATCCCCAACGATGCCAATGATTTTTCCTACAGATAAAACTAAACTTACATCATTCAGGGCTTTAGTTCGCCCGCCATAAACTTTAGTCACCTTTTCTACTTCAATCATTAACAATCACCTCTTTTTAAAATAATTAGACAACCTCAGCACGTTTATTAAATAAGTAACAGCTCATTAAAAATAAAAGTCCAGTCCAAAGCAATAAGTAAACCGTACGCCCTATGTCTATTAATAGTACATGATATTTAGCAACTAAAACTAAATCAGAAACATAGTCTTTAAGATATCTAAACAAAAAATTGTAAATACCGCTACTTAATAAAATAAGAGGCATAAAATAAAACGCAATACTTAAAACAAATACTCCCAACAAAACAGAATAGAACACAATTTTCCCCAGAGAATTACGCAATGACATATAAATTGCATATATCAACAACCAAAAACTACCTAAAAAAAGAATAAAAAACACATACCCCAACCCATATCTAGCTTTACCCAACAACAATTCAAATAGCATAAATACTGAAGATAAAGTGGTGCAAACAACAAGCTTTAGGAATATTAAGGTGAAACTTGAACGTAAATTACCAAGCCATAAGTAATTATTTCGTTCAACATAGATACTTTTTAACACAAATACATTAATTATAGCTAAATTAACAGGAATACCAACTAAAATAGTAACAAGTTCATTCAACAGTTCATTATGCGCCCAACCATTGAGCAAATGCAAGATAACACCGGTAAAGGATGCAACAAGTAACACCAACAGTAGACTACGAACCGCTAAAATTTCCTTTTTTAATAATTGCATCATTAACCCTCTTGTCCTTCCCAACAAGCACGTAGGTTGGCCTGTACCTCACTGAGGGTACATCCTAAAGCCTGCATGGCCTGAACAAAACTATTTAAATCACTATACAGTGTCTCTTGACGTAACGTTTCTATCACCTCTTTTTTCCTAGTCACAAACGAACCCATCCCTCTCCTAGTTTCGATTACACCCGACCGTTCAAGCTCGACATACGCCCGCTGGACAGTATTAGGATTTATTTTAAACTGCACCGCCAACTCTCGCACTGCTAGCAACCTCGCGCCTAACCCCAGTTCACCACACAAAATGCGACGCGTAATTTTTTCCATCACTTGCAAATAAATAGGTCGTTCACTTTGAAAATGCTCCACGCTTACCCACCCCGTCTTGGTGTTCTAAGATAACGATACAACGTTTTAAATAATATGTCAAGCTTTTTAGTCCTCGTTTTCATTCCTAGCTTTCCTACTTCTTATTCTTTTCGGCTTCATTTTTAGCTACATTTCCTTATACTTTCCTTATTTTAATACAATTCCTTCATTAACAATTTTGTATTTCCCTCACTTTAGCTAGGCTTGGCATATCTTTGCTAAACCGAGCATAAATTTAAAGCAAACAAATATGTCTTTACCCCTAGGAGGATGAAAAAATGCCTTTTGTTAACAGATGCTTGGCTTCCCCCACAATCAGTGGTCAAATAGCAATTTGGTTGACAACACTAATTACAGCTATGCTTACAGCTTTTATGATGCGTATCAACCTTTTAAGTAGTCTATATTTACCAACCTGTTCTTATGTAATTAATCTTCTTTCCCTTGCATTAGGAGGTTTTGTTGCTGGGCGAAAAGCAAAAGAACGCGGCTGGTACTACGGATTAATGCAAGGCGCCATTTATAGTTCCGCCATCTTTATCGTAAGTTTTCTTAGCAATGATCAAGGTTTAACTCCGTATTTCTTAGGTAATGGAGCTATTCTCTGTTTGCTATCGACTGTAACTGGTGTACTAGGTGTTAATACTGCACCAGTAGAATAATAAAGTAATTAAGGCTCCTCTAGGCTGCATCTACAAACAATTATATGTTACAATTTTAACCCACCTTACCGATTACTAAAAATTGAACCGACCTTTTCTCCTATTAGCCTGCGGAGTAATAGTAGGCATTTTATGTCATCAGCAGTCCTCAAGCAAAACACTTTGCCTTTATGCTACCTTGCTACTAATCATACTTATTAGAGCAACTATCTTAGTGAAAAACCAACAATTTTCAAAAGAGTTATTGCTTCTTTTTTTTATTGGCGGCATAACCTTAGGGAGCATAAGCACCATCCTAGATAGCGCCTTAAACCATACAGCGCTCGCTAACTCACAGGAAAACATTTATGTTCTGGGCATGGTAGAGTCTCCTCCTAAAAGAGATGGCAATCTGTTAACTTTTAATCTACGTGTCTCTTATTACCTAGTAAACAACAACCAGTGGCAAAAAGTTAATGAGTTAGTTTACATAAAACAAACTTTTAAAGATCACAATGAATTCTTAATTTCTAAAAAAGTACACTATAAAGATTATTTGAGATTATTGCTAACACTAAAAAAACCAGGTGTAGCAAGAAATCCTGGCGCCTTTGACTTTCAAAAACATTTGAAGGAGCAGCATATTCATTGGGTTGGTGAATATGAAAACCTGGAAATAGTTCAACAAACAAATAAAAAACATCCCTTAGTCTTACTAAATAGGGTTAAAGAACACCTAGAGTTAGCCCTTAAGCGTGCTTTCCCGGAAAAATATGCAGATCTTCTGCAAGGTATTTTACTAAAAGAACAGCTCCTAATTGACAAAGATACAAAAGAGGCTTACAGGCAAGTGGGAGGCGGACACCTTTTAGCTGTCGTTAGTACCCAGTTAACATTTCTCAGTCAAATTTTATATACTCTTGGCGGCCGCTTACGTATAACGCGCGAGAGCAATATCTTAATCTTACTACTTTTACTACCCTGCTATGCTTTGCTGTTAGGTGCGGGCACCGGAATTATACGTAATATGCTGGTGATTATGCTAACTTATCTATTAGTCTACTTCAAGCTTGTACGACGCGACATGCTCTCTATCCTAGCCTTAGCCTGCACAGGCCAATTATTATGGAACCCACAGCTTCTTTATAGCGCAGGGTTTCATTTTAGTTACCTAACAGCAACTTTAAATTGTTTAATTCACGAAAACACACCTCCACCTACTTGCTATCGCTCACTTTTGAAACATAAATTATTAACAACTTTAACAATACAAGCTGCACTCTTTCCATTATTAGTCTATCACTTTAATTACTTTTCCTGGTGGTCACCGATCGTAAACCTAACCCTAACACCTGTCATAAGCCTCTTCTTTCCACTTACTATTATTGCTACCATCTCGTCGCAGCTCGGTAGCCAACACTTCGTCCACTTGCTCTCTTTTGTCCTCGACCTGTGCCAAGCTTTTATCCGCTGCTTAGGCTGGTCACCTATAGCCACACGTTCTTTTATCACACCGCCGTGGTGGTGGATACTTGGATACTATACCTTACTTTATGTTGCATGGCATAACTGGAAAAAAGGCCGGCAGCAACCTTTCGGCATTCTTAGCCTATTAGGTGTAGTCGGTTGGATTTTTTGGCTCGCGCACCCGCTTGGTATAAAACCTACTATTTTATCTATTACCTTCTTAGATGTCGGGCAAGGTGACGCCATGATAATAGAGACGGAGCACGGAGAAACATTTTTAATTGATTGCGGTGGCCGCCCGGAATTTAAACAAGAAGCATGGCAAAAAAAACATCAATCATTTGAAGTAGGCCATGACCTCCTTCTC
>JBDKGC010000003.1:0-6468 GCA_039798385.1 Bacillota bacterium | reverse complement strand
TCAGAGACAATGATTTTTATTATATAGTGATCAATATAATCAAGGCGTGCTTGGGCGACATCAACAACATTTTGAAACGGTTGCAGCTGTATTAAATTTGAATATTTGTGATTAAGCGGATTATCAAACTTGTTCAGTGCGTAAGTTACGGCTTAAGGTAAGACATGTGGTTATGGGGCGAGATTTCATGACGGCTTGTAAAATGTTAAGAAAAACCACTATCCTAAAAAGATAGTGGTTTACCATTTAAACTAATTAGCGTTTTTATCTTGTAAAATTGCAGAGTTGTTTAAATAATTCCGGTAAGTTCTCTTCGTTTGTACCCGCTAGTAGTTCTTGTGCTTTTTTCTTAAGCTCTAGATCAGCAAGATAACTTCTAATCTTTTTTTGTACATCGCGCACGCCTGGGTTGGTGTCTTGTTGGACCATTTCGTCCAGGATTTTCTTACTCTGTAATACTACATTATCAAGTTCTGTGTTCGGTGTATCTTTGTGTATTCTAGCATACTCTTCTTTTAGGAATGCATCAGCCATCGATCGTTTACTTTCAGCGCTTAGTGCTGGAAAATCAATAGTTACTAAACGATCAGCTAAGGCACCGGCACGGTCTTTTTCAAATGGTTCGTTGGTAATTAGAATGTTGTTTGTACGACCGATGCCAATGTCTACGCCTAAACTATCATCTCGAACCATTGCATTGTTGTCATCTAGTAATTTTTTAAATTCGGTATACCTATTACCTTTATCCCCTTCACCATTTAGTACCTCGTGGACTTCATCAAAGATCAGGACTGGATTTGTAATGGAAGCACCTGTTTTTGGACTAGGCGTGGTTAAGGCTGCAGCTATTAAACCTGGTTTAAATTTCGGTTTTTTTTCTCCCATTTTTTGGTCCTGGCTTGTGTCAAAAAGTGATGATTTTTCTTTAGTTAAATTTATCGGTTTGCAAGCTAACTCATAAGCGTTTGCTATATTCACTGCTGTCGTAGTTTTTCCTGTACCGGCGGGCCCACTAAAAAGAAAAGCCGTCTTTCTAGGTTTTTCTGTATTAGCTTCTAATCCTATTCTAAAGAAGGCCCTTTGTAGATTTTCTTGAACTTCGGGCGGATAAATGGCAATTTGTTTGGCAAAGGTTTTGAATGCTTGTTGAAACTCAGCTGGAGTAATTCTTTGGGCCTGCAGCGGTTGTTTGGAAATTGTTTTAAGTTTCGTCAGCACTTTATCTAATTCTTTTTTTGTTTCTTTATACATATAGTCCTCTTCATTGCTAGGAAAGCGGTTAATTAGTCTATCCCCTTTTTTTATCAGTTTATCAAGTTTAGGGTTTAATGGTGAATCTTGATCTAGATCTTTTCGCTGTGCCGCTAATTGTTCTAGTTCTTGTAATTGACGGCGACAACGTTGATCATAGGGTGGCTCGATTTTTGTACTTACCTGGGAGCCGAAAAACTGGTAAGGTCTTTTAAACGTATTGTTCCACACTTTGTCCCACATAAAGCCTGTAACCATAGCGCAACCTGTGCCTAATCCAGCCTGCATACTAGGCGGAATTCTGTGTTGCAGTTTCCAGAAGGCTAAAGCCCCTAAAGGGATGGTGCATGCATTTAAAACTTCTCGCCCACATTGTTTATAACTGTCAATACATTGCCTCCGTGCTACGCTTTGGGTAGTAGGCAGAACCTCTTGTTCAGGCGAACTTTGAACAAGTTTTTTTGTTTCGGGTTGTGGTAAAACTGTGACTCTCGTATGCGAAAGAGGTGTACTAGCTGTTTCTAAAGTGAGCGGAGTAAAACTTCGCGTAAAGGTTGCTGGTGTTTTCGGACTAGGTGGTGGAACTTGCTGGTGCGAGGGACTGCTGCTTGGTAAATCTGCTGCTTTAGCATTTGAATAGCATGTGCTACATCCAAGTATAAGAGTTGCTAATAAAAGTTGTTGCTTCTTAATCATTATCGTACTACTCCTTAGAATTAATGTTTTTACACAGTGCGCACTGTATGAGCACAACGATACACTATGGCAATTTGTTTGTCAAGCGTTTTTTTTTAGTAACAGGAAGAAAAAACAATAAATTTAGGCGCAAATAATGCTACACTAACAACGCCACCATTTGCTGTTAACAGGTTATTGTGTTATTATGACAACAGAAAATATTGAAAGGGTGTGGAAAGTATGAAGAAAAAGTTTTGGTGCTTAATGGGTAGTTCTTTACTACTAGTGCCACTTTTTACTGGTTTAGGTAGTGAGGTTCGTGCGGCTAATAACGCTGCAAGTGTCAAGCAAGAGCTTAATGACTATGTAAAAAGGCAGCACGATAAGATTGGTCCACTTGCGAAAAGCGCTTTAAGAAAGGTCAACGGTTTAATACCAGAGACACAATCGTTGGGTAAAACGTCGCGGAAAAAGGCTGGAATGGCGTCCAGGCTAAAGCGGTCTTTGCGGGGGAAGGTAAAGGTAGAAAATTTGACTAGCGCGCAAGCTTATGAACGGTATAAGCGCTCTGGCTGCATTGCTGTCATGAATTTTGCTAATGAGAAAAAACCAGGGGGCGGTTTTCTACATGATAGGACCGCACAGGAAGAAGCAAATATGCGTCACTGGCCCAAGGCCTATCTTTCTTTATTTCAATATGCCAGAAAAAGAGGCTGGACAGCTGGCGAACAATATATTCCTTCTGGCCGAGTTTTAGCAACACCTATTCAAAATGGTAATCTTTATTCTGCAGCTGCTTTAGCATTCAAGCGAAATGGGCAGCTTGATACGAGGTATACGAAGGGAATTAGGCCCAGCGTAAGAAAAGACGGTAACTTTGCAAATAATTTTCACTACAGTCAAATAAATAAAGTTATTAATGCAGCAGCTGCTAGAGGAGATAAAGTATTAATTTTAGGAGCATATGGCTGTGGTGTCTATAATAATACCCCTGATAAAATGGCTAAATTATTTGCTCATGCCTTAAATAATAATAAAAATGCCGCCCAATTTAAGAAAATAATTTTTGCTATTCCTAAGACCAATAAACGCAATTGGAATGAATTTAAAAAAGTTTTTAGCTAATAATTATAGGTCACTTAAACTGTTATAGCTTAGCTATAACAGTTTTTTTATATCATAACCTTATTGCTAAAAGTTTTAAAGCATGAGATAATTTGTGATATGTTTTATGCTTTATCTTAAGGAGTAGGTCCTGAAATGCGTTTTTTATATTTGACTGACACTCACATTCGTGGTACATCTCCACGCAGCCGGACTGATGATTTTCCTAAGGCACTGAAAAAGAAGTTGCAGCAAGTAAGCGACTTAGTAAAAGAACGGCAGATTGACTATGTGTTACATGGGGGAGATATCTTTGATCGTCCTACGATGGCGCCGGCTGTGGTGCGGGATTTCATAGCTATCTTACGTAGTTTTGAACGGCCTATTTATGCTATCTGTGGTAATCACGATATCTATGGCCATAATCCTAGTACTGTTAACCGTACGATGCTAGGGTTATTGGAGGCAATGGGTTTAGTTCACCTTTTATCCACCGGTGAAGTAGTTATGTTAAAACGGGATGGGATGACGGTACAATTATCTGGCCAGCCGTTTCATTATGAGCTGGATAAGAGATCCAGGGAGCTTGATTACCAGGTCAAGAGACGACCTAATGTAAACTTTGTCATACATATGGTGCATGGTATGTTGGTTAAAGATCCATTGCCGGAATATGTGCCGCACACGATGGCACATGAGGTTTGGCACAAAGATGTCGATCTTTTGTTAAGTGGGCATTATCATACAGGTTTTAATGTGCTAGAAAAAAACGGGCGTTATATTATCAACCCAGGATCCTTGGCACGCGTTAGTAGTTGGCCAAAGGAGCTGGTTCGGATCCCTGGAGTAGTGATAATTACTTGTGACAAGACTCTAGCTGTGGAGGAGGTGGCGCTCAAAAATGTTCCAGCTGGTTTGGATGTACTGGACCGTTCGTATTTAGAGCAGGCGGCTTATCGTGCTGAACGGTTAGCTGGTTTTGTGCAACAAGTACGAGCTGCTAGTGATTTTCGCACATTGGACTTACATTCCTTAGTAGTGGAGATTGCTCAAGCCAAAGGACTTGAGGATGAAGTTTGTCAAGAGGCCTGTCGCCGTCTTGGTACAGTTGAGGAGCGGCTAGCTGGAGGTATAAGAGTAAACGATGGCTGATTTTTATAAATTAATTATTGATAATTTTCAAGCACATGATCATACTGAAATAGATTTTGCTTTAGGATTAAACGTCTTGGTGGGCCCTTCCGATAGTGGTAAAAGTGCTGTATTACGTGCGCTGCGTTGGGTCTTATTTAATCAACCCCGAGGCATGGATTTCATTCAAGTGGGTAGTTCCAAGTGTCGTGTTCAGTTAATTTTAACAGATGGAATAAAGATAACGAGAGTACGTAGTAATAGGGTAAACAGATATTTGTTAACAGATGCAGCAGGTAAGGAACAAATTTTTGAAGGTTTCGGAAATGCTGTGCCGGAAGAGGTGATTAAGGCTCATGGGATGCGAGCTATAAAGTTGGCAGACCAAGAACATCTGATAAACTTTGGAATGCAGCTTGATCCACCATTTATGGTCGCTGATTCTCCTGGTGGTAAGGCTAAGCTAATTGGCGCCATTAGCGGTGCGGAAGTGTTTGATTATGCTTTTAAAGATGCTACGCAAGATCGGACAGTTGCTTTAACTCAATTAAAAGAAATAGAGCGCAAGGGAGTAGAGTTATCACAGTTAATTGCTGGCTATAAGGATCTTACTACGTTTGAGCAGAAGGTCGTCTGTGCTGAAGCGTTATATAATAATGTTCAGCTTAAAGTGGTTTTGCAACAAAAGATAAGAACACAACAAGAACGTTTGTTGTTGTTTAATAAAGATAAACTTATTTTAATCCAGCAGATTAAAGAAAAGAAAGAGTTCTTGCATTTCACTCCGCTTATAGAGCAAATGCAAAGTAAAGCTTTAGCGTATAAAAATCTTATAAAATTGCGAAAAGCTCTTGACGCAGCAAGAGAAGAAAAAAGCAAGGTAGAGCAACAAACTTATAAATGTAACATAATCTTGCAAGAGAAAGATAGAATAATTAACACGCAAGAACGAAACGATGTAGTAACTACATTAAAAAAAATACGGATAAGCTGGCATTCTGTTACAAAAGAACGCAACTATATAACAAAGGTGTTAAGTAAACGCCAGGATTTAGCTAGTGTGGAAAAAATAGTAAGCAAGTTAAATGAATATGGGCAGCAGCTTAAGATGTTAAATCTATTAAGAAAAAAACAAGTCTACAATTTGGAACGTTTAACAAAGGGACGCAATTTTTATAAACTTAGAAAAAAAGAGTTGCAGCAAACAGAGCAACAATATGTTAATCTTTTAAATGAATTACAAGAATGCCCATTGTGTGGTACTAATTTAAGTAAAACAGATAAAATAAAGTTGAATTATTAAGGAGATAAGTTGATGGAGCAATTAGAAAAGCGCATTAAAGAGCTACGGATTAAAATAGAACATACAAAGGATGAATTATATCGAGCCGAGCTTAGGTTAGAAAGTTTAGAAAAAGACGAGCAAGATGTCCTAGAAGAGTGTTCAAATTTAGGCCTTGAGCCGGAAAAACTAGATGAAGAGATTGAGAAGTTAGAAAACCAGATAAAACAGGATTTAGAACAAGTTACAAGTATCTTAGCAAAAGAAAATCTAAAAGAATGAAAATAGAGCAGGCCAAGGCGTTAGTAGCAGCAGCAAAAGCGCGACTCAATAAAAGGCAACTTGAAAAAGAATTTTATACAAAGCAATATGAAGTGTTGCTAGCGGAAAAACAGAAACTTATCTTGAAACGGGAATTGTTGGAAAAAATACGTATTTTATTTCAGGTAGCATCTGAGCATGCAAGAGAGCAAGCAAAAGTTCAGCTTGAAACATTGGTAACAAATGCCCTGCAGTTTGTTTTTGGGTCATTTTTTAAGTTCGAAATAAAACTAAAAGAACATGGGGGGCAACCAGTAGCCGATTTTTTTGTAACTACCGAATGGCAAGGTAAAATTATTTGCAACCGTCCTCAAGATGCACGAGGAGGTGGTGTTGTTGATTTGCTTTCTTTAGCGCTGCGCACCGCTTTTTTAGAAAGTATGCAGCCTCGTTTTTTAGGACCACTTATTTTAGATGAGCCTGGAAAACATTTAAGTGAGGAGTATATCGAGCAAATGGTAGAGTTTTTACGTTCTATTTCAACCACTTTTAAGCGGCAAATTTTACTTGTGACACATAACGTACATTTAGTCGAGGCTGCTGATGCAGCTTATATGGTAGATCTGCAAGGAGGTAACGCGGTCGTAACAGAGCGCGAGCTACAGAGTTAATAGGCTTGTAAACTATTAGGAAATATAAAAAATTTACCTTACAAAAAGTGAAATTTTTATGTCAGATCTTTATTAGAAATTAATAAAAGT
>JBDKGC010000002.1:0-3449 GCA_039798385.1 Bacillota bacterium | reverse complement strand
AAAAAATTCTCTAGCACTGTTAACTTGCTAAAGAATTCTAAATACGTCTGGCTTATCTTTATATTATTACCTCTTTGAAAATTGAGGTGCACGCCGAGCAGCTTTTAAACCATACTTCTTACGCTCTTTCATCCGCGAATCACGCGTTAACAAACCTGACTTTTTTAAAGGTAGCCGATAATCATCTGTTACCTGCAGTAGTGCCCGTGAAATACCATGCCTTATAGCACCAGCCTGACCTGTAAACCCTCCACCAGCTACAGTTACCAATACATCATAATTGTCTGATGTGCCAGTAAGAGCTAGTGGCTGTTTAACAATCATCTTTAACGTTTCAAGTCCGAAATACTTATCCATAGAACGTTTATTAATCAAAAACTTCCCCGACCCCGCTACTAATCGTACACGGGCCACAGATTCCTTACGTCTTCCCACTCCACAATACACACTCATTTTTTACGATAAAGCCTCCTTTTGGGTAGTTAAAGCCACTGGCTGCTGCGCTTCATGTGGATGTTCAGCAGTTCGATAAACCTTTAACTTTTTAAACTGCGACCGGCCTAAAATACCCTTTGGCAGCATCCCTTTTACGGCATACTCAATCACGCGTTCTGGAAAGCGCTGCAATAAGTGCCGAGCTGACTCAGACCGCAATCCACCAGGATAACCAGAATGACGATAATACATCTTCTGATCAAGCTTCTTACCTGTTAGCTCAATCTTACCAGCATTTACTACAATCACAAAGTCACCTGTATCAATATGCGGTGTAAAGATCGCCTTATTTTTCCCACGTAAAATCGTAGCTATGGTAGTAGCCAGCCGGCCTAAACGCTGCCCAGCCGCGTCGACGACATACCACTTCCGCTCTATTTCTTTGGGCTTAGCCATATATGTGCTGCGCACGATAAACATAACCTCCTGTAAATACAAACGCTTTCTCCATTATACCTTATTTGCACTGCAGTTTTCAAGAGGCTTCGCCATGATTAGACCTACTCATTATACAAAAAAAGTACTAACTTAAATCCATTTTTAACCTTTCTACTTCTGTTTCCTCCAATTCCGATACTTTGGCTACTTCTGAAATGCTCATACCTGCTTTTAATAGGTTTTTTGCAACTGTTACCTTGCCCTCAACTCGACCCTCAACTCGACCCTCAGCTAATCCTTTTTTCTTAGCAAATTCTCGTGCTGACAACTCATCTCTTAAGGCTTTTTCTCGTGCTTTATAAAGAGCTCTGGCTTCCTTATCCTGGCTTAAAAATTCAAGTGAAGTAATAGCTTTCTTAAGACCTGGCGTATTTTTACTTAAATCTTCCCAACTGTCCTGTTGTTCCCCTTTAATAAAAATCATCCACCTTTGTAATTCATCAAAGTTTTGGTTCTTGATTTTTTTTAACTCTATAAAATGTAACTCTTGATCTTCGGTTAGTAATCTGTTTGTTGTTTCTTCCCTTAATCGATAAATGGTATGATAATCTATATCATGACCAAATAGATTATATCCTAAAATATTAATTACAATCGTCTTTTTTAAAGTATCATATACTTTCCTCTCGGGCAACTGCTCTTGATATAAGTCGGCCCAGTAATAAAGGCTGCGTTTAATCATATCGCCCTTATCAGCAACTTGCATCTCAATATTAACCTGTTCACCATCAGAATTAACAGCCTTTATATCAAGAATAGATTTCTTATCATCTGCTGCATCTTTTTCGAGATGAGGATCAACAAGCACTAATTCCTGAAAACCCAAAGGACATGTCCGGCGAACCACTACATTTAGAAAATTAAGTAATACTTCATTCTTATTTTCTTCAGAACCAAAGATTCTTTTAAAGACAAAGTCATTGTAGGGTTTTAACAGTTCCACCTTAGCTCACCTCTCCTAGTGATAGATAAATAAGACTAATTACATTATAACAGGTATGTAACCTCTTTCACATCCAAAAATCTATTAATTTACGTTGTGTCTAAATATAAAATTTAGCATGGCAACCTCAGGTTTACATTGCAATCCCTCTGTTATCTCTATACCAGGAGGAAGTGCTACGGGTTACTAAGTGTATTGCAAAAACGTAGTTCGCTTGACGCAAATACCTTATATATTATAATGTATTAAGGTTATTATAATTCAGGAGGTCAAAAGATGTCCCGCAGGTCAAAAGATGTCCCGCATATCAATATTATTAGCATTAATTCTATTAACTAGCTTTAACACAAAGGTAGATGCCAAAGACCCTCAACCTCCACCTGCTGCCTCAAATAGTGTGACAAGTACAAGCCAAGAACAATATGGAAATCCTACTTTAAAAGAGTTATTTGATAGACAACAACAACGTAATAAGAATAGTAAAAAATACTATTTACCTGCTCCTAGCAAAAAAATATGGGCAAAAAAAGTTACCGCTCCCATCTTTAAAAAAGAGCCAACCATTGATGACATTAAACAGACTGACGCCGGCAATTGTACAATCTATTCTAGCATAGCAGCTGTAGTTGCCAATGACCCAGCCCGCCTCAAAGATATTGTATTTGACGATCAACAAGGACATCTTTATATTAAACTGCAAAATGCACCGGTAAATTTAGTCAACAGCCCTAGTTTAGTCCGTTCACCGGCGGAAAGCTATCGCATCTATCAAGTACCCAAAGTGCTTGATAAAAGTGAATTTAAACTAGGCAAAGAGACCGGTCAACTTTATTCTACTGCGAGTGCCCCCTGGGTAAACGCGCTGGAAAAAGCAATCCTGCATCACAGCAAGTTATATGCCGGACCAATGGAAGCAAGCAGCACAGTAGCTGGTGGTTGCTTTGGACCATATTATTTAAACACCCTACTTGCCCCGGACTTAACTGCACAAGCAAAACAAGTCCATGAATTACCGACTGAGAAACACCTTATTGGTTTGTTTGGTAGCTTCTATCCCCACCCTGGTTTATCTAAGCAGCATCCAGGCTTAGTACCAGGTATGCACTCCTATGCCCTATTAGAAAAACAGAGTGCCGATAGACTCTTGCTTTTTAATCCCTGGGAAATAGGTAGCACTAGCACTCCAGTTGTTGACCCATATGGCAATCCAGTTTCCACCACACACATCGGCAAACGTTCTTTTGAATTAATAAAAGATAAACGTGCCCATCAAGCATTCTGGAAAAAGCAACAAGTAGAACAAGCAGAAAATGAAGCCTGGGTACCAGGGAACATTTTAGTAGCTGAACCAACAAAAGACTGCCCCTATGACGAAACCTTTTTCAGTGGTTCGTCTTATGAAGAAACAAAGCTAGGATTTAAACCCTTTACTAAAGCACACGAATTACATGATGTCCGCGTCAAAATGTGGCAGCAACAAGCTGTGAACGGTACAATAGGTCAAGGACTATTACAGAAAGAAAAAGCCTTAACCACGGAATATGCCAAGTGGGAAAAAAAACGAAGTAAAAAC
>JBDKGC010000001.1:0-21970 GCA_039798385.1 Bacillota bacterium | reverse complement strand
ATATCTACTTCCACACTCCCCATACGATAAAAAGAAGATAGACTACTATTCATATGTACAAATAAAGCTACTAAACCTATTACTGATATAGAAGTTAATAAAATTAAATTTTTTTTATACCAACTCATAGATCCAACAACGGTCCCTCATCTTTATCTCGATATAGCTCATCTTTTTCGAGCTCTACTTCGCGGTCCATCTCCATTAATGTATTAATTAAACCCTCTAGCTTCTCAATCTCTTCATCAGTCTCTACTAATTCATAGACCGGTTCCTCATCACTCGTTTTATATCGCAGTGGAAATACTTCCAATGTATCATCATCATCGTCATTTTCTTCCCTTTCAAGGGGAGGTATTAGTAAAATATAGGTGTAGCCACTCTCCTCATCTTCATGCTCATACAAAATTTCAAACTTCACATCATTTCCTGACTCGTCTGGAATATAAAAATACTCCCGCTCATCAGAAGAAATATACCCATCACTCACAGTAAGCACCTCCTTGTGCCATCTAAATAAGCTTGTAAAATCCATGCTGCAGCTATCTTATCTCGAACACGTCGCTTTTTCTCGCGTTGCCCAACCTCTTTTAACATTCTTGTTGCCGCAACAGAGGACAACCGTTCATCCCATAATTCCACACTAATCTCCGGATACCTCTCTTCCAAACAATTAGCAAAGGCTTCACATTGCTTAGCTCGCATACCCTTACTTCCATTCATATTTCGCGCTAAGCCAACCACAATCCCACTGAGTTGATACTCCGCGCATATCTGATCCAACCGTTCCCACACATTAACTTGATCAGTATCAATTACTTCTAAACATTGGGCAATTATTGCAGATTCATCACTTATAGCTACCCCAATATAACGTTCACCAAAATCTAATCCTAAGAACCGGCCCTGATGTCTCATTTATTACTTGTTCTATCTTCAGACAAATAAACCTTGACCATGGCCTCGATCAACTCATCGCGCTCAATCTTACGAATTAAAGACCTGGCATTATCATGACGTGGAATATAAGCAGGATCACCAGAAATAAGGTAACCCACAATCTGATTGACAGGGTTGTACCCTTTTTTCTCCAAAACGTCATATATATGCCTTAATGTATCACGAAACTCATGTCGAAAATCCTGTTGCCTTGTGAACTTTACCGTTTCATCGATCATACTGACCCTCCACCTCCTAAGGTTATTTAACTAAAGTTCCTGCTCTATTATACCTAAAAACTTCTCCGGAAGGTGCTTTAAACCACTTACATTAGGACCACTAGCCTGCGCTAGTATGTCCCGACCCCCTCCTTTACCACCACAAAACTCAGCTAACGGGCTTATCAAAGCATTAGCTAAAAGACCTTTTTGTACTAAATATGACGATACTGCCAACACAAGCTGTGCTCGTCCTAAGTAACTACCAAACAGTAAGACTAGTCCTTCCCCTGTCTTACCCTTCAGCACTGTGGCTAACGATTTTAAATCGGCCATACTATATCCATCAATTCGTTTGACAAGCAGCGACGAACCGTTTATTTTTTTTACCTGCGCTGGTGCTTCATTAATTAAAAATTGCTGCAATTGTAACCTTAGTATATCTTGCTCTGCGACTTGTTCCTTGAGCTTAATTTTTAAAGCTTCGATGGCTTGTTCTATCTTTTCAACCGGCACCTTCAACTGTAATGCTATTTGGCTAAGCATCTTTTGTTGGTCCCTCGAGTATAGATAGGCTTTCTCTCTTACAAAACCTTCGATTCTTCGCACACCCGACCCAATACTTGCTTCTTTTGTAAACTTAAATATACCCAACTCTCCAGTGTTTGCAACGTGCGTTCCACCACAAAGCTCCAAACTATACTCGCCAATTTTAACAACCCGCACGAACTCGCCATATTTTTCACCAAACAACGCACGAGCTCCGCGTTTCTCTGCTGCAGCTAGGCTCTCTTCAGTTATTGAAATCGGTAGGTTAAACCAGATATATTTGTTTACCTCTTTTTCTATTTCAGCTAACTGTTTTTCTGTTAAGGCCTTCCCATGTGTAAAATCAAAACGCAAATAGTTTGGTTTCACTAGTGAACCAGCTTGCTGCACATGGTCCCCAAGTTCACGACGTAGTGCCTCATGCACCAAGTGTGTAGCAGTATGTGCACAAGCCACTTGACGCCTTAGCTCTTCAGCTACCTCCGCCATGACAAGATCACCAACAGCTAACACTCCCTCTTCAACCAACAGCTGATGTAGATGCTCCCCACCTGGTCCCTTCGTAACATTGAGTAACTTTAATTTTGCCGCAGCAGTGTTTAATTTACCTTGATCGGCAACTTGCCCACCACTCTCAGCATAAAAAGGGGTACTCTCTAACACGAGTAATGCTTCTTGTCCGCATTCAACCTGCTCCACAAGCCGTCCTTCGACAAGCAAAGCTACCACCTTGCTCTTACTAACTAACTTCGTATACCCTTCAAAAGAAGTATTTAGCTTAAGCTCAAGCAACTCTTTTTGCTGTACGTTCATACCAGCCACTTTGGCGCGACCGGCACGAGCCCGGCTGCGTTGCTGCTGCATTTCACGTTCAAAAGCTTCGCGATCAACAGTAAAGCCTCTTTCTCGCACAATCTCTTCTGTAAGGTCAAAAGGAAAACCATAAGTATCATATAAAGCAAAAGCATCTTCCCCAGGTAAAACCTTCGATTGCTCTACCTGGGCCTTGATAATTAAGCCTTCCAATAATTGTTCCCCAGTTTTTAACCGTTCTAAAAATCGTTCCTCTTCCTCGAGAACAAGCTCTTCAATCCGACCTGCTTGGTTTACCAGATCGCCATACACAGTTCCAAGCGATGGCACTGTTACCTTAACCAAACTATACAAAAAAGGATCTACTAACCCTACCTTCCGCCCATAACGCATAGCACGGCGCAACAGACGGCGCATGACATACCCACGGCCTTCATTTGACGGCAATATACCATCGGCTGCCATGATCGTAATGGCACGCATATGATCAGCAATAACCTTGCCCGCCACACCTACCTCTTTTAAACCACTATGGCGCTCTACCTCAGCAATCATGCTGCTAAATAAATCAGTTTCGTAATTAGTAGCAACATTTTGCATAACCGAAGCTACACGCTCTAATCCCATCCCAGTATCAATGTTTTTCTGAGGCAAGGGGGTATATGTGCCATCAATATTATGATTAGACTCCGAAAAAACTAAATTCCAAATTTCTAAAAACCGTTCGTCTGCTCCTTCGGGATCGAACGGACCATCGCCTCCAATGCGATCATAAAAAATCTCACTATTTGGTCCACAGGGACCAGCACCTAAATCCCAAAAATTACTTTCTAAACGTTTGATGCGGTCAGCACTTAAGCCTATTTCTTGCGCCCAGACTTGGTATGCTTCATCATCTTCTGTATGAATTGTTACATAAAGAAAAGCTGCATCAAGCCCTAACCATTCCTTCGAAGTTAAAAACTCCCAGGCCCAGTGAATTGCCTCTTTTTTAAAGTAGTCACCAATCGAGAAATTGCCCAACATTTCAAAAAAAGTGTGATGCCGTGCTGTATACCCAACGTTCTCTATATCATTGGTCCGAACACATTTTTGCGCACCCACAATTCTCGGATTAGGAGGCTTTGCACGCCCTTCAAAATAAGGTTTTAAAGCGGCTACACCGCTATTTATAAAAAGCAGGCTAGCGTCATTTTGCGGGACCAATGACGCACTGGGTAGCAGGCTATGACCTTTCTCTTTAAAAAAAGCAAAAAATTTCTCCCTTATCTCCCGCGCCTGCATTCACACATCACCCCTGCAAAAAATTATTTTCAGCCTGTTCCCAATTGACTACCTGCCAAAAAGCTTTCACATACTCTGGACGTCGGTTTTGATATTTTAAATAGTAGGCATGTTCCCAGACGTCTAACCCGATAATAGGAACTAATCCCCCAGAAAGCGGCGTGTCCTGATTAGCAGTACTAATAATATATAGTCGTCCCTCTCCTGGGTCCTTGACAAGCCAAGCCCAACCACTTCCAAAACGTTTTAAAGCTGCGTCTGTAAACAATGCTTTAAATTGGTCAAAACTTCCATAATGGTCATTAATAGCCGCAGCAAGTTCTCCAATTGGCTCTTTCGTACTATTAGGCGAAAGAATTTGCCAAAAAAATGTGTGGTTTGCATGCCCTCCGCCATTGTTTCGCACACCTTCACGCAACTCTTCTGGCACACGGTTTAAATTCCGCATCAAATCTTCAATACTTAACTCGCCTAACTCACTCCCGGCTATAAGTTTGTTTAAATTGGCAACATATGTAGCATGATGTTTATCATGATGAATTGTCATCGTTCCACGATCAATATAAGGCTCTAAGGCCTCCACGCTATAGGGTAAAGGTGGTAAAGTGTAACTCAACTGCTGCTCATCCTTCCTTGTAATATCTAATATCCGCATTTATCATTATACTCTCATTATAGCTGTTAAGAAAAAGTGATGCAAGGGAAAGCCTCACAGCTTCTACCTGAAAACAACACGCTCTTTTATTTTAACTAAAATGTATAGTTGTCACTTTTCTTCTTCGTAAAATTAATATTATAATGTTATGTAGAGCTACATAATTAAGCCTTAACTTTTTTAGTAAATCATAGAGGGGAAACTATATTGCAAAAAAAAATTGCTATTATTGGCGGCGGGCTGACTGGAATTAATACTGCCAAGTTACTTGCAGAGCAAGAACTGGCAGAACTTGTAATCATTGACTTGCCCGAAAAAACTAGGCAGCTTCAAGGGCATGCCCTTGACATTATGCAAGCCGCAGCCTTAAATAACAAACAAGCACATATCACGGTTAGTGCCAATTACAAGACAATAACCGGCGCAACAATTGTCATTATTACAGCCGGTGTCGCACGTAGTAAAAAAATGAGCCGCGAAGACGTTTTAAAGACCAACGCCTCCCTGCTTAAAACTATCGCCCCAGAGCTTCTGAGCTACGCACCCGAAGCAACCTTGATCGTACTTACGAATCCTGTCGACATTATGACTTACGCCATCTATAAATATACTGGTTGGCCTAAAGAACGTCTATTAGGTCAAGCTGGAATTTTAGATACAGCCCGCTTTAAACATAAAATAGCCTCTATACTAAAATGTAGCCCAGCTGCTGTACAAGGCTTAGTAATCGGCTGCCATAACGATTTAATGCTGCCGCTTGTCAGCCATACAACTGTTCAGGGTAAACCTCTCACGGAGCTTCTAACCCCCGAAGAACTTAAACAAGTTGTTTTAGCGACCAAACAAGGCGGTAAACATTTAATCGATCTTTTGGAAACAAGTAGCGCTTATTATGCTCCAGCGGCCGCGCTCACTCTAATGGCTGAAATTGTTATTAAAAATCTCCCCCACACTATACCAGCTTCGGTCTACCTGACAGGTGAATATGGACTCTCTGACCTATGTTTAGGTGTACCAGTACAACTAGGTGCTGCGGGTATTAAAAAAATTATCGAATTAAATTTAACCACAGCAGAGCAGCAAGCTTTAAGCCTATCTGCAGCAAAAGTGCACAAGTTACTTACTACACTACCTTAAAAATTTTCTATCCACCTGAGGTGGTTACCGTAGCTATACCAATCACCTTCACTGACAATTTATACTTTTGACTAAGCGTTATATTGCGGACGATATCTGTTCCAGTAATGGTCACATCATGAATCCCAAGTAATTTAGCATCCGTAACTATACCAGTTAGTCGGCCTTGAAACGTTTCACCTGTGGTGGGATAAACAATCGTAAGACCAGCTGGGAGACCTTGTGCGCTCCAAACCATATTATTAGTAATTAACTGCTTATTTCCATACATTGAAAGAATTACATCGAAGTAAGGTATGCTACTAACACCCTGCCCCACATCGACCTGATCAATTTTTTTGCCATAAGCTAAACCTACACCAGCTGGAGGTAAATTTATTGTAGTCTGAGGGCTCTGTCCCCATGCATACATAATTTCGTTAACTACCTCATCAGTTACGAGCAGCGTATAATTTTCAGTAGCGCTACCACAAACACCACCGGTAGCAGTTACACTAAAACTATAATCTCCAGCACTCGTGGGTTTGCCAGAAATTAAACCCGTACCTGTATTAAGTGTTAAACCAGGGGGTAGCGGTCCTGCTGACCAAGCGACCGTCCCTACCGCCGTAAGCTGTGCCTTATAATCCACACCTGCCACCGCAGGAGGCAAAGCACCCGACGCAGGTGAAACACAAGGCACATTTACTACAGCGCAACCTATAGGTCCGACTCCTACAGAAATTGATCCTGGTAAAATAGTGTCATTCGTAGTATCAAGCACCACTACATCATTCGTTCCATTACAAGTCACATAAAGTTTATTTGTTACATAATCAACGGCACAACCATAAGGTCCACTACTCGTAACCGAAAGTGAACTAATATCAAAAGTATCGGTATTTAAAATTACAATGAAATTATGATCATTATTAGCCACATATAACTTAGTATTGGTTTTATTTAAAGCGCATTCCAAGTATACATAACCTAAATCAAATGGATTTGGACCTCCAAAAATCTCTATCTTTTTTTTGATACTATTATCCAAAAGATTTATCACAACTATATGCCCATTTTCGGGAATAAAGGCAGCACCAGGAGAAGTTACATATAATAAATTATTAACAGGATCGATCGCACAACCATAAGAACGCATACCTATATCAATGGGACTAAAACTATTATTAGCCGTGTTTATTACCCAAATGTTACTCGACCCTTGATCCGTAACATATAAAAAGCCAGCATTTAGGACACAATTAACAGGTTGGGCAGATAACATAATAAAATCCACAAGGGCGTTCTTATAATCTAGTACTAAGATCCCACTACTAGCAGGTGTATTGTTAGCCACATATAGCTTTTGCTTGGTAGGATCAACCGCACACCCCTTTAAGGAATTACCAGCAAAATAAGTGTTTAACAAAAAATTTGTACCTAAATCAAATTCCTTTGTAGTTCCACCCCCAGAATCATCATCAGTGACAAAAATTTTATTATGAAAAAAGTCAACCGCGCAGCCATAAGGATTGTTTCCCGCCGCAACAGGTGTGCCAGGTACTGGTAAATTGCTTCCTATGTCTATCACAGACAACGTATTATCTAAATTGTTAGCCACATAAAGCCGCTCAAAACGCGCCATAGATCAGGACTCCTCGCTAGAAGTATCATACTAGTCAGCTTACTCTAAAATATGTTTATACTCTATATTTAAGACCATTTTGCCGCCTCTTTTAAACAAAAGTGTTGTCACTTTAAAAACAGGGTAACAACACCTGAACGTAGAAATATATATATGTACAAATTCAATTGATTTCCAAAAACCGCAATACCTTTCGCTCCAGCATTCTTAATCAATGGGGGTGGCATGTTTGTCTGGTATAAAAGATATTGCACTAGCTAACCTGTATGCCGTAATGGTGCAGCTTGTAATTTTAAATACGGCTTACGCCGCTAACGTACCTGAGAATCAAACCACAAGCGACTTAACTACAGCTCCAATGCTTAAACCTCCTAAAAACCTAAAAAGGTTCAGCTACCCTTGCTGGTTAATTATACCGACCTCGCCCAAGACTGATGCACCAGGAATGATCATCCCTAAAACACCAAGGTACCGCAGAGGATCGATTGCTTTTCCGTATCCTTAATATAAAAGAAACTAAAAACAGACCGCGTTCGCGCTGTCTGTTTTTTTAGGCTCTGACCTACTTACGTTATTAACTTCTAATGCCCTCGAGCATACTCATGTGTTAGCTTATATGTGTTATGTAAAACATCTTTTCTGATATTTGTTACCCGCTGCCAAAGAATCGCATGCATTGTTTGGCTAGGTGAAATGTGCCTATGTACACTATCGTTCTAGAACGTTAATAAAGCACCCTGGGCCGGATTGTTCTTAATGATAACTCTACTTTACATATTTTTTCTGTATGGTAAAATTAGTAAACATAAACATAAATAAACTGTTTTGGATAGAAAGTTGCTAAAACTTCTCGGCTTTTTAGTTTTATTTAGGAGGATAATTATATGCGGTTTGGGCTTATTGGCTGTGGTCATATTGCTAAAAAACATTGTCGCTGTTTAACAAAAATACCTACAGCTGAGCTTACGGCACTCTGTGATCTTAGTCCTGAACGGGCACGTGCTCTAGCTCCCAAAAACGCTACAATTTATACCAATTTCCAAACGTTATTGCAAAGTGAGCTTGATGTGGTAATTATCGCCACCCCGAGCGGTCTCCATAAAGAGATGGTCCTTGCTGCTGCTGCTGCTAAAAAACACATCTTAGTTGAAAAACCAATGGCACTTAATGCGGAAGAGACAAAAGAGATGCTACACGCTTGCAAAGCAGCCAACGTTAAACTAGCCGTTGTGCATCCCAATCGTTTTCGGCCCGCGATGCAAGTCGTCCAGCAACAGCTAACTGCTGGCAATTTTGGCAAACTAGGCTATGCTAAAGCTTCAGTCTTGTGGTACCGTGGCCAAGAATATTACGACCAAGCCAATTGGCGCGGCACCCATGCTATGGATGGTGGCGTTTTACTAAATCAGGCCATCCATAGCTTAGACCTTTTAACCTGGCTCCTCGGAGAAGTGGAGGAAGTCCAAGCTCAATTTTCTACCAGAGTTCGTCAAATCGAGGCAGAAGAAACCGCGCTAGCATTCCTAAAGTTTAAGAGTGGCTTATTAGGCCTCTTAGAAGCTACGGTTACAGCCTATCCCAAAAACTTTGCGGAGACAATCGCCATCTTTGGCGATGAAGGTGCAGCTGTAATATCCGGACCAACTGCCACCGGGATCACACGCTGGGAGTTTGCTAAAGCAACAAAAAAACCCGTCCTGCCAAAGCAAGATGGCGACGAAGGTTTGTTAGCAATTATAGCGAACTTGATACTTGCTATTAAAGAAGACCACACCCCAATCGTCAGCGGACTTGATGGCCACCAGGTCCTAGCCATCGCCTCCGCCATCAACCAATCAGCCAAGCAAAATATGGTGGTCAAGGTTAAATACTAAAACTTAAAAGGAGCAAATAATGCACGTACCTTTAATTAATATCAGCGCCCAAGACGGTCCTTTACAAGCTGAATTTGCAGCTGCCATTAAAGAGACAA
The DNA here is from genome assembly GCA_039798385.1 of Bacillota bacterium. Classification (GTDB taxonomy): domain Bacteria; phylum Bacillota; class Bacilli; order Thermoactinomycetales; family Thermoactinomycetaceae; genus JBDKGC01. Next base: position 12,779 of record JBDKGC010000001.1, on the reverse strand, counting down.
TTAACAGTGGTAGATACATTCTTGGCCCACTGGTTAAACTTTTAGAAGAAGAAGTAGCAGACTACACCGGTGTAAAACATGCCATCGGTGTAGCGAATGGTACCGATGCCTTAGTCTTAAGTTTACATGCCCTAGGTGTTAGTTATGGCGATGAGGTTATCACAACACCATTTACCTTCTTTGCCACTGCTGGTGCTATTTCACGCTTAGGCGCCGTGCCCGTCTTTGTCGATATCGACCCGACCACCTATAACATTGACGTTACTAAGATCGCTGAGCGGATTACCGCGAAAACTAAAGCAATCGTACCGGTCCATCTTTTTGGCCAACCTGTTAATATGGAAGCCTTGCTAACCCTCGCCAAACAACACAACTTAAAAGTAGTAGTCGATGCCGCCCAGGCTTTTGGTGCAAGATGCCAGGATCAACCGATCGGGGTCCATGGCGATACGACCACTTTTTCTTTCTTTCCAACTAAAAATTTAGGCTGCTATGGTGATGGCGGCATGATCGTAACCAATGACGATCAGGTCGCTGAAACAGTTCGTATGCTCAGGGTCCAAGGCCGAAACCCAAAAGACCGGAAATACTACCATCAAATGACGGGCTACAATAGCCGGCTCGACGAACTGCAAGCTGGGATTTTACGTATTAAGCTGCAACACATCGACCACTGGAATAACAAAAGACGCGCTGCTGCACAAGTTTATCATGCAAAGTTACAAGATTTACCCCTGACCCTCCCTTCGGCAGCACCTTATGCTACGCACATTTACCATCTTTATGTCATTAAGTCTACTAACCGTGATCAATTGCAAGCTTTTCTAAAAGAGCGCGGCGTACAGACCGAAGTTTACTATCCACTACCCTTACACTTGCAACAGGCTTATCAAGACCTAAACTATAACCCTGGCGACTTCCCACATGCCGAAAGAGCAGCGCAGCAAGTTTTAGCGTTACCGATGCATCCTGAACTAAGTGAGGAGCAAATTATTTATGTCCAAAACATGCTTAACGACTTTTTCCAAACCAACAATAACTGACAATTACTTTGAAATATTAACTCGCAAATTTAAAGAACGAACTGCAGTCATTGGCGTAATTGGCCTTGGCTATGTTGGTTTGCCGTTAGCCGTAGAGAAAGCCAAGGCCGGCTTTCAAGTGATCGGTTTTGACGTGCAAGATAAACGAACAGCACTAGTTAATGGCGGTGTTAACTATATAGGCGATGTAGTAGACGCCGAGTTAAAAGAACTTGTAAACTTAGGGAAAATTACAGCTACAACCAACTATGACCTTATTAACCAGGTCGATGCCGTCGCAATCTGTGTGCCCACCCCGCTCGATAAATACCAGCAACCTGATATTAGCTATTTAACCTCTTCAGCGCAGTCCGTTGCCAAGCAGCTACATCCGGGATTTTTAATTGTCTTAGAAAGCACCACTTACCCCGGTACAACAGAAGAGGTACTGCTTCCAATTTTTGAAAAACGAGGTCTAATGGTGGGAGAAGAATTCTTCCTAGCTTATTCTCCTGAACGTATTGACCCAGGCAACAAAGTGTTTCACACTAAAAACACTCCGAAAGTTGTTGGTGGTGTTACTAAAAAATGCACGACCTTAGCTGCCACATTGTACAGTCAAGTCTTAGAAAGCAATGTTTGTCAAGTTTCAAGTCCAAAAGTAGCTGAAATGGAAAAGCTCCTTGAGAATACCTTTCGCAATATTAATATCGCTTTAGCCAATGAGATGGCTATCCTCTGCCATAAAATGAAGATTGACGTCTGGGAAGTGATCGACGCCGCTAAAACAAAACCACATGGTTTTATGGGTTTCTATCCCGGTCCAGGTTTAGGAGGACATTGCATTCCGATTGATCCCTTTTATCTAACCTGGAAAGCCCGGGAGTACAAATACCACACCAGGTTGATAGAGCTGGCTGGTGAAATTAATAATGCCATGCCGGAATTCGTTGTTGCGCGGCTTAATGGTCTCTTAAATAAACAAAAAATTGCCTTAGCAAAGGCCAAAGTTTTGATATTAGGACTTGCCTATAAACGAGACATAGATGATGTGCGAGAGTCACCCGTGCTTGAGATTATGGAGCTGCTGTTAGAACGTGGAGCTCAGTTAGAAGCAGTGGACCCGTATATTGCTAACTTCAAAATCAAAAATCAAGATTGGTCAACCGTTGAACTAACTAAAGAACGCTTAGAGACTGCCGACCTTGTACTCATTACAACAGATCATACCTCGTTTGACTATGATTTAATCACAAAACACGCGAAAGCTATTTTCGATACCCGTAATGCATGTTATAATGTAAAAGAAATAACAGCTTGTTATGAAAAATTGTAATTTTTGAGCAAGGAGTACGGTGCCTGTGTCAACCGAAATACATAAAAGTGTACGCCTCGGGCAAAACGTTACCTTGGCTGAGAATATCGTTTTAAAAGCAGGTGTCGTCTTAGGTAATGATGTCACAATTGGCCCAGGAACCATTATTTATGAAGAGACACAAATTGCAGATCATGTTACCATTGGTGCGCAAACTGTTTTAGGAATGTGGCCTAAGCTAGCTAAATCTTCGACAGCCTTGGCCGAAACAAGCTTAGCACCCTTACTTGTAAAATGCGGAGCGTCGATTGGTAACCAAGTAATTATTTACCGCGGCACTTCCTTAGCTGAAAATGTTTTTGTTGGCGACCAGGTCTTTATTCGAGACCATGTCCTTATAGACAAAGATGTACTGCTTGGCCGCGGTGTAGCTATTGAACAACAGGTGACGATAGGCAGCCGAACCAAAGTGCAGACCAACGCCTATATCACAGCACACTCTAGCCTAGCTGAAGATGTCTTTATTGCGCCAGGAGTGCTAACAACCAACGATAATTTTATGGGGCGAACTGAAGCCCGCTTTAAACAGATCAGTGGACCAACAATTAAACGTGGCGCTCGCGTTGGCGGTGGAGCAATTTTGTTGCCAGGAATTACTATTGCCGAGGAGACCTTTGTGGCAGCCTCCACAGTGCTTACTAAAGATACAGTAGCTGGACATTTATATATGGGTACACCAGGACGACAAATTAGGCCCGTGGCCAAAAATGAACGTATTTATTTTTAAGCTATTACAAGGTAGGTAAAGAATGCTTAAACATTTAAAACGACTTTTATCAGACACACTTCTCTTTTCCATTATCACAATTGGCACGAAATTAGTAGCTATTCTTTTCTTGCCATTTTATTTACGAATCTTCTCTAAAGCACTCTTTGCCGATCAAGATCAAGTAAACAGTTGGACAATGGTCTTAACTTATTTGTTTACACTAGGCATGGACGCTGCGTTAGCTTTTTATTATTTTGATACCAAAAAACAGGGTGAACGTCGCATCTATTTGAGTAATGCTATCTTTTTAAGTAGTTTAATTTCACTTATAATAACCCTGGTCTTCTCCTTCTTTCCCGCTGAACTGGTAAGTTTAATTTTAACACCAGCAGGTGCTGAACAACGCACAACTCTAATTTTAGCCTGTCTAGCTACCGGAGTCTCAGTGGCCGTCCAGTATTTATTAGCCTATGCCCGTTACGAACGTAGAATTAAGCTCTTTGTCAGCGGTAGTATCAGCTATGTTGCGGGGACCAATATGCTCTGTGCCATGTTAGTCTTCTTTTGGCCTAAACTGGTCGTCTTCTTTGCCGGTCAACTTATTGGACCACTACTCGTCGCAGGGGTGCTAGTCTACTTTTTGCGGGGCGAAGTAATTTGGTATTTTTCCAAAAAGCATTTATTACGGCTTTTTTATTATGGTATTCCGCTGGTGCCAGTCCTTTTGTCACACTGGGTCCTCTCGTGGATCCCGCGTTACATTTTATACCATGCCGGTAGTAAATCTCAGGCAGCTATTTATGCCCTGGTCCTAAGGCTGGCTAGTATTATTAATCTTGTAACGGCACCATTTTTCCTAGCATGGCGGCCATTTTCAATGTCTTTAAAAGATCGTCCAGATGCCCCAGTGCTCTTTGCATTAGTTGGGAAATTATTACTTATTACAGGGACCTTGGCCATTATCTTGCTGCAACCTCTTTTAGAACCACTTGTACGGTTACTTAACCCAGATTATATTGAAAGTTCGCTTTATTTTTGGGGCATAGCCTTATCAGTGTTACTTAATGTAGTGCAGTCAATCTTTGGCGTCGGTTTACTAATTAAAAAAAGACAATTCTTAAGTGCAATTGGCTTTATGATTGCTGCTCCACTGTGCGGCATCATCGGATGGCTAATTATTCCTAAGTTTGGCATTTGGGCCGCTGTAGCCTCTAATCTCTTCGCCTATCTATTTATCCTGATCTTTGTCATCTATAAAAATCAACAGGTTTGGCCCTTAAAAATCCAGCCCTGGCGTTTAATTGTCTATTTAGCCGTCTTTATTAGTTGTGCTATTGAAATAACAATCGTCAGGCAGTTTAATTTAGCACATCAATGGATCTATTATCTAGCAATGATTGTCGTTCTGATCTTGGCTGTCTTTGCCTTGCAACTTATCCCTCTTAAACATTTAGAACGTTTTATAGAGTTGGCCAAAAGTACGTGGCATGAAAAAAAACATTCACTCACTATTGCAAGTAAAGATCAGGATTAAATTGAATTAAAAATTAATTTATTAGCCTAAATTATTTAAATTCATTTAAGTCCTTCCAACACATTGGGCATTGATTGGTCGTGGCAAAAAAATCAAACCATGGTCGCGGCTTTAAAAAACCACAAAACGAACACAGCGTTGGTTTTTCCCTTCTATTCTGCCTATAAGCTTGATAAAAACGAGTAATTTTAGAGTTTGAGCAAACCTCACATCCTTCGTTGGAAAAAGTATCAGCATTTGTTAAAGAAGTGCTAACGCTAAATGCTTTACGTGCTGCCTCAATCCTAACTGCTACAGGTATCCGAAGGACATCATCTGAATAATGAAAAGAAAGTTTTTTATTTGGTATCTCTAGTTTTAAACTAAGATTAAATTGATCAGATAGCGCTTGCACATCAGCCTCATAAGGAACTTCACAAATGCAATAGCGATGTGCAGTATATGGGCGTAAATCATATTTACATTTAGGTTGTTCTTCTGTTTTAAGTGATAAACTATTTAAATCAGAGAAAGAACTTTGCAGACTTCCCACTTCTGTAAGTAAAGAGGGGCTACTGAGATCAGATGCAGAATACTGCGAGGAAAAACTACTCTTAGTACTGCTACTTTCATATTCTGGACTTAGGCCTTGAACAGCAAAAATTTGCTTTTCAAAAAAAATATGGTTAGCCAAAATCATAAACATTAATAGCATAACTTTTTGCATAACAGATGGTCGCCCCTTTTTTACACTCTACTTGTATCTACTATTTAAAACATATGCAATGAGACTGCATTATATATTCTAAATTTAATATTCACCTTTCATAAGGTCTACCTGGTAAAATTGAACTGTTATGGTGTTTTTTGTTATAATTATTTATAACAGTTGCTAAACTTTTTTGTTAACTGTTACATTTTTCATAAAAGGCGGTGGCGTTTTTTTTTAACTTATTAGTTGTTTTAGTTACAAGCACAGTTATAACTATTAAAAGGAGTTTTTATCGATGAAATTGCAAAGTAAATTATTATGCCTGATCTTAAGCACAGCTGGATTCTGTTTCTTATCTTCAACAAGTAAAGCAGCCGAACAACAAGCGTTAAGTGCTGATACTGAACAAGTTGAATTTCCTCCATGTGAACCATCAAACCTACCACCTTTTCCCAATCTAGCTAGCCATGAAAAACGTCAACGATCTGCCTCTCCAACGCTAGAAACTCCAGACATATTAAGGGATGAACCAGCAGCTTCAAGCTCAAAAAAACAACGCCTAGATGCTGAAGAAACAGAACTACCACTACCTTTTGAAGCGCCAGGCTTACCACCACATGCTCGTTCCGAATCTAAAGCTTCTAGTAAAACGCTTTCAGCATTTAGCCTATCCTGCCCAAAAGAGCTCCTAAGCACCCCTAGGTCCGAACCACGATTGTCACTTGCTTCACTTGGATCTACCGTCGAAGTAACATCTGAAGCTGATAAAAAATATGCACCAGGTACAGTTCTTGAGATAAAAGAACGTATAAATTTGACAAACTCAAAAAGTGCTCTTCCCTCTAGCAATAATAACAATCGCAGAGATTCTGTAATATGTACCCTCTCTCCAGGGGCGGAAGTAACAGTCATAGAAGATTTTGGAAATGGTCAAATCAAGGTTACTACCAGAAACAGGAAACATAACGGGTTTCTTGATCTACAATCGTATACTAACGAAACCTTGTTAAACCAATTATTATCTAGTAGTAACTTAGAAAACTTTAAAAAAGGCAAAAATTTATGGATTGTGCCTAGTACTACAAGTTTATTAGATGGAGCATCTTGTACTTTCAAGCAAACTTGTACATTGTTAAGAGGAGATCTTATTAAAGCTACTACCTCTGTAAGCGGAAAAACTTTTCTTCCCTTCCGCGAAAATAAAGAAGGAGAATGGGTACGTGTAAAAGTTATTTATGCCGGAGCAGGCAAGCGGGCTATCTGTCCCAGCAAAGTAGTTCGACATGAGGGATGGCTTAACATTACAAACCTGGCAGAGTCGCTAACGGACGCAATAGCTGTACCTTAAAGCTTACGTAAGACAAATATCAAAAAAACCTAACTATTAGCATAAAAAGTTAGGTTTTTTAGCTTCTACATATTACTAGCTTACTTTTATATAATTTTAACCCAACCCAGCTCATCATGAGCACAATGAACCAGACCAATAACCTCTTTCGGTCCAGTTATGCCATACTCATCCTTGGGGAAATATTTACCTTTTACTTCAAGCATAACCTGACCTTGCTGTATCGCATCACGAACTGCGTTATAAGTAGTATCATCATGCAACCCTATTAATAAATCTTTTCCTTCTTGGTTAACCAACAAATTACATTCAGAAAAAAAATTACAATCTACCACTCGCTCAAGCTTTGCGACAATTGCAGTCCGTTTAACAGGTAAGAAATTTTCTTCATCAATAGTTACAACTACTGTTACAGGATAGCCATTCGTGCAACTTGTAGGCTCCATGTTTCCTCTTGGAGAACTATAAAAACTAAACGAAGATAAAGCAGCTGGTGGAGAGGCTTGAGATGGACTTTTTGACCAAGCAGATCGAAATGGTTGCACCTGCGACGTTGGCGTCGTCGAAAAAGATCCTTGAGAAAAACTAGAAAAGGCCTGTTGGAGAAAAGGCGATCCTTCCAAAGGTGATCCCTCATCTTCTAAATCTTCAGGTAATGCTTGTATAAAATCTCGTAATTCCCCAATATTTATAGGGCTTAACGAAGCTTGGCTACCAGCTAAAGGACTAGCGGTTAAACCAGGTGAACTTGCAGTTGCTGTGGGCGATAAGCTTCCTTCAGTAACCAAAGGTGGTGGGGTCGGAATTTGAACACGCTCTTCTGTCAAGGCAGCTGAAAAATCGGCCGTAGCTGGTGGTGGGGCCGGAATTTGAGCAGGCTCTTCCGTCAAGAGGCCAGAAAATTCAGCCCTAGCTAGTGGTGGGCCGGATAATTGATGTTTTAGAGGTCTAGGAAGCTGTAAAGGTGCTTGCGTCAAGGGGCCAGAAAATTCAGCCCTAGCTGGTGGTGGACCTGGTCTTAAAGGGATATGTTGCGATAGTGATGTTGAAGAGGGAGAACTATATACCATTATAGACCCCGGTGGAATTAGGTGGGGTACAATTTGATTTAAAGGTACAAATGTATAACCCGGTGGAACGGTTTGCTGCTGACCTAGCACTTGATATTGACGGGATAGCGGGGGATTAGAACTGCTAGGCAGTAAACCGAAACTTGTCGTCACACCAGGCCGCAGGGGTTGCAAGGTTTGTGGCACAGAAAAGTATTGTGGTAGTTGATGATAGGAATCTTGTGGTAGTTGATGATAGGAACCTTGTGGTTGCCCACCCCCCCTAGGTAAATGTCCAGGAGGTGCAAAGGCAGATGGAGGTAAACCTACACCTGAAGATTGACGCAAGATAGCACCTCGTTTCTAGCTTCAAGCTGTAATTGATCTTCAGACATTAGTATTGCTCCTCTCCATTTAGTCTATTATCTATATTCCTATCATCTATATTCATAAAAGTATGTATATATGACAACAACCTACTAGCATAGCGCACTTAGCTAGTAGGTAGCTATTTTTTTCAGTTACGAAAACAAAACCCGTTATTTTTAACCCGTTCTACATCTATAACATGCAATTGCTATGCTTTCTCTACAGTAACAAAACTAGGCAGCTTTTCCTTCTACTGCACCACATATTATTTTGTGAATTAATTTTACTAACCCCTTTTTATGATAGTTGATTCCTGAACCTAAATCCGAAATTAACTCATAGCCTATCTGGTTGTCGGCACAGTGTCTTATTAACCGTTGTTTCTGTCTTTCTAAGTCTAACTTTTGGTCATGACTAGATACTCGAGCATAAAGGATCGTCTTACGCTGCGCCGTTGATGTTTTCTTTCCTAGAAGTTCTTTTTCTAACCTAGCGACCGAGTAACGTCGATGACCGCCACTAGTAAGATAACACGGAGCAAAAGTACCTTCTTTATCCCACCGCCGCAATGTAACTATTGCTACACCTACCATAAGTGCTGCTTGACCAATTGATATGTACATAAGACACTCCCTAAAAAACTAAGAGATTTGATGTTTAACTAGTATACTAAAGTTAATTGGTAATTACAATCCAATTTTAGTATAAATAACAAAATCATTTTAAGGTAGGTTTGCGTAGGTATGAGTAGATTTTCAGGGAGCAGCTATCAGCCCAAGTATGCAAGGTGGGTGTTTTTTTTTTATCGCTAGGCAAAGAGTTGTTGATAGATAACTATATTCATAAACTTAATTATGTTATAATGAAACATAAATTCATCTAAGGAGTTGTATTAGTATGAGCTATGGATATAAGAAATATTTACCAATACTGTTTGGACTAACTTTTTTGCCTGCTGTTATTGGTACGGTGCAAGCTGCCAATAGTAAAAAACGATCTGCCGAAGACAGCGCCGGAGAAAGCGAAGGGGCAAGAACTAGTAAGCGTCATGAGCCACAAACAAATTCGGGTAGTAGTATAAGCTCTAGTACGAATACAGCTGGGAATAATACTACGCCGCAGTTAGCGGATGAAGTGGTTACTTCTGAGTCTGATGTGCCTGTAGGTCCACATCAAGCTTTGGTAAATGAAGCACCCACAGCACCAACAAGCACAAGTGTTTTACCTGAATCAGCGCCAGACCAAGGAGAAGAGGGTTATACGGCAGATGATGAGGCTGAAGAGGATGAAGAAGAGGCTGATGGAGAGCAAGTGACGGAACCAGAAGATGAGACCCAAGCAGCTACCGCGGCACCAATGCCGCCGGCTCTTTCACTTGGGTCACGTCCTTTAGATGATGTGTTTAACAACAAGAGGAATCAACGCAATTGGTATCAGGATATGAAAAATCAAGGGAAAATAATTACTAGTGGTCCTGGCCAAGGAAGCGAAACTTTACTGAGAGAAGCAGCCTTAGGGTCTGGGAGCAGTAGCGGATTACTGAATAGTTTTGTTCCACCGCCGCTAGCAACGGATGAAGAAGATGATGAAGCTTTGCAGCTTGCAGAAGTTGCAGGGGAACCCGAGGATGCACAGCCAGCGACACCTGGTTTGTTAGAAAGTGCTGCAAATGCACATCCCTTAAGTCCCACTGGACAAGGCAGTTCTTCGTCAATAGCCGGGATGCCTACAAGTGCTATAGCTACGACAGCTGAGCCTTTAGAGTCTGGAGTAGTGCCAGTACTGGATGAAGAAGCTGAAATCTCATCTAGCCAGGCCCCAACAGTTGTTTTATCAGATCAAGAACCAATTGAAGACGAAGATAATGAGGTCTACCCTGGAATTTTTGATAAGTCACAGGATCGCAAATAATTATAGACTAAAAGCAATAGGTGCGTAACCTATTGCTTTTAGATACATACTAGTAGTGCAACAAGTGAACAAGTCAACAAGTAACAAGTTAGTCACTGTTCTGTCTTTATATAATAAGATTCAGATTATTAGGGTGTGGAAGAAAGGGTTATTTTATGCATAGAACTGATATTGATGTTATAATTAGGATAGTTATAGATATTTGAAGGTTATATTATAAGTACTTAAAAATAGCTGATGTTTCCTATTTTGGACTAAAATGGCTCGTGGGATGAGAGGTAGGCTATGGCTGAAAAACGGGTAAATATTAATGGTATAAATATATATGTCGAAACATTTGGTCAAAAAACCCAGCCTGCCATATTATTAGTATCTGGAGCGATGGCGCCCAGGCATATTTGGTCTAGTAACTTTTGTCAAAAGCTCGTGGTAGCGGGATATTTTGTTATTCGTTATGATCATCGTGATATAGGACTCTCTGATAGTATTGATTATGATCAGCACTCTTATGATTTGCAAGATTTAGCGCACGATGCACTGATGATGCTCGATTTATTCAAAATTAAGCAGGCCCATGTGGTAGGCCATTCTATGGGCGGATTAATTGCGCAGCTCTTAGCCTTAGATCATCCAACCCGTCTTTTAAGTATTACTCTTATTTCTTCGCCTGTTTTGGCTAAGGTAGAGTTAAATGAAGAAGAACAACAAGCATTGGCAAATACTTGGGAGGTTATGTTACAAAATAAACCAACAGCAACTTATCAAGAGAGTGTTCAAGGTTTTTTAGAGGTGTATAGTTATTTACATGGTGATCTTCCTTTAGATCAAACGATGGCTAAAGCCTATGTTAAAACTATGTATGCGGAGTCAACACCTCAAAATCTTGCTTGGTTTGAAAAGTTTTCGCTGCAAAAAAATCCCCATAATCATGTTAGAGCACAATCACCTTTGGAGAATCGATCGGGTGAGTTGTCTAAGATGGGTTTGCCTGTTCTCATCATTCATGGACAAAAAGACACTTTAGCTTTTTCTCGCATAATAAACAGATATTTTGTTAAGCTACCGAATGTTACTGTAAAGATTATGCCTGGGATGGGACATATGATTTTTAACGAAGCTTTATTTAAGCAGATTAAAGAGTTAATTATAGATCATACACATAAAGATACAAAATAGATTTATTTATGCAATGGCCAAATTACACGTATACATATTTGAACATGTGGGTGGGGAAGAGGTGTAGGCGGTGAATAAACTTTATACTTCAGTTACAAAACATGATCTCCGAGATGAACGCTATATGTATGATTTACAAGAAATGGGTATTGGGTTTGAACTTGCTCTTTTAACAACACTAAGCGACCAATTGTTAGTCGAGGAGCAGGCTCAGTATGATTTGGATAACTTAAAGCGCGAATTGGAGTTCTTTTTAAAATATTTTGAACGGATAGATTTTAAGATTGAACAGGTGCGCGTGCACCAACCAGGTGGCTATATGTATGCTTGGTTTTTTCAAAATGGTCTTTGTGGTTTTGAGTGGCTACGAATGTTTATTGATTACTGTGGGAGCGTGAGCTTAAAGCATCATGTACTGCATACGCCTTTTGGCCAACTAAGGAGAGATGAGGCTGATGAACTAGCTGATTACAGAGAAAAACTAGCCTGCTTGGCGTCAAGAAATGAGATAGAAGTAGAAGAAATTATAGCTTCCAATAATGAAATAGGGGAAGTAGCAAAGCGTAGGTTGTACCATGGTAGATTGTATGAGGAATTGCTAAGCGAACAAGCAGCGCAACCGCTCTTAGATGTCCACGAATGTGGATCTGTATTTAAGACCATGGCGAGGTTACAAGAACTAACTAAAAAGGGCTTGAATGTTAGTGCCATTCATCTCCAAAAAAACAAGCACAAATTTTTAACGCAGACCGAACTAAGCACTCTTTTAGAGTCCGGTTTTCAAGGTGCATTAATAAATGAAGGTTTCCTGCGGGATGATGTGAGTTTTACAGAGTATTTGAAAACAAAAGGAACAATATGTCTGCTTGCACCCGAGCAAAAAGTTACTATATTAAAAGAGTATTTAGCGTTATTAAAATAATAATGCATTCCATGCGCCTCTGTAAAAATTTTGCCGCTTATTCAAATCGGTATTCTGATCGATGACCTTTAAAATTGGATTGTAATTACATAACAATTTAAGTATTCTAAGTTAGACATGTTCTGTCTGCAAGAAGAATCTTCTAGGAATTATAAATGCAACACAACCTTTCGGCCTTGCAATGACAAAAGAGTGCCAACATAGAACGAAAACACTATTGGCTTTTACCTAAAACTTTTCATTGAATCCGTCATTGCGAGAAGCGGAGCGGCGAAGCAATCCAGGGCCTAAAACTTTGCCATCGTGCAAGGAAGTAAATTTAAATTTTGTGGTTAGAGCGCTTAAAGTGGATATGCAAGTTTATGGATAATTAAACACTTTACATTATGTTTTATTTTAGGCTGTTCTTAAAGTTTGTGTTTGTTATAATTTATTTTGGCGTAGGGCTGGAAGTAATTTTAGATGGAGAAAAGATACAAATAATTTGCTAAGTTATGGCAGACAGGAGCGGCTCTAGTTATGCATATAAAACACTGGGATGAACAGGCAGAATTTTGGGCTGAAAATATTCGCGATGACCAAGATGTTTTCCGTGAATTATATAGTTTACCAGCTTTTATGGCATTTATAGGGGGAATTAATGATAAAAAAGTATTAGATGTAGGTTGTGGGG